>CAZLZY010000525.1:0-1501 GCA_964564075.1 uncultured Spirochaetales bacterium | reverse complement strand
TACTATATCAGGGCTAGAAGAGTCCGTTACTCGTAAGGTATCATTAATAGATAGTCTTGGACTAAGAAAAGCATTATCAGAGGTGATGAACGCATGAAGCAAGCACTGCTCCTAGATCCAAAAGATACCGTAGCTATCCTGACAGCTGATGTTCAGTCTGGTGATATTCTACAGATCGCCCTGCTTGGATCAACCTCTTCTAAGGAACCTCTTAAGCTCACTGCGGTAGACGATATTACACGTGGTCATAAGATAGCAGTCTGTGAGATCGCAGAAGGTGAGTCTGTTGTGAAATATGGGAATCCCATAGGACATGCTACTACACTCATTACTAAAGGATCCTCTGTTCATACTCATAATCTTACGACGAATCTGAAGGATATGCTCTCCTACTCCTATACTCCCAAAGAGAAGGAGCTCTTCACGTCAGATATACCGTTCCCTGATGTACAGCTATATAGAAGAGCTGATGGAAGTTGTGGGATCAGGAATGAATTATGGATCATCCCGACCGTCGGTTGTGTCAATGGTATCGCTCAGCAGATCGTGAAACAGTATGAATCGGTGATAGCTGAAGATGAGCATATTGATGGAGTCTATGCCTTCACTCATCCCTATGGATGTTCTCAGCTTGGTGGGGATCATATCAGAACAAGATCGATCCTGCAGAATATGGCACGACATCCGAATGCTGGAGGAGTGCTCATATTAGGACTTGGATGTGAGAATAATCAAATCTCAGAATTCAAAGAGACTTTAGGTTCATATGATCCTGACCGTATACGTTTTCTGATCTCACAGGATGTTGATGATGAGATCGAAGAGGGGATGAAGATACTTGATGAACTGAGAATGAACTGTATGAATGATACTAGGACAACCGGGAGCCTCTCGGAGATATCGATCGGATTAGAATGCGGTGGGTCTGATGCTTTTTCTGGAATCACGGCAAACCCGTTGATTGGGATGTTCTCAGATTATGTGACAAGTCATGGTGGGACGACAGTCCTGACAGAGGTCCCAGAGATGTTCGGTGCTGAGCATATGCTTATGGAACAGTGCTCCGAGGAGTCTGTATTCGATAAGACTGTCGGGATGATCAACTCATTCAAGAGTTATTATGCAGCACATGATCAACCGATCTATGAGAATCCCTCTCCAGGTAATAAAAAAGGGGGAATCACGACACTTGAAGAGAAATCCCTAGGATGTACTCGAAAAGCAGGGAATAGTCCGGTATCGGATGTCCTAAAGATCGATGAGAGGCTCAAAAGAAAAGG
This sequence comes from uncultured Spirochaetales bacterium, assembly GCA_964564075.1. Taxonomy (GTDB): domain Bacteria; phylum Spirochaetota; class Spirochaetia; order CAKZLE01; family CAKZLE01; genus CAKZLE01. The sequence continues at coordinate 221 of CAZLZY010000525.1, read as the reverse complement.
GCTGAATCTTATCTCATCTCCTGGTAATGATATGGTTGCTACGACGGTACTCGGTGCAGCTGGGTGTCAACTCGTTCTCTTCTCAACCGGTAGAGGAACTCCCCTTGGAGGATTCATACCGACTGTTAAGATCGCAACGAACAGTGAGCTAGCTCAAAAGAAATCACGTTGGATCGACTTCGATGCAGGGGTGATCCTTGATCATCAGAGTGAGATCAATA
>CAZLZY010000524.1:0-1503 GCA_964564075.1 uncultured Spirochaetales bacterium | reverse complement strand
ACTTGATCCAGACAGGAAAAACTGGTTCGTGGTACAGGTAGTAACTCGGTATGTAACATACCCCCAAGTTCGAATAATCGCATTTGCTGTTCCCGTGTTGCGATCCGAGAAGTCGTTCCGATTCTTATGAATATCTCCTCTCTACCAGAATGTCTCAAAACATAGGGTTTTGACACCCCCTGAGGGAATGTGATCACCGCTATGAACTGGTCATCTATTCTAATTCTTTCATAAAAAGGTAATACAACAGGATGTACTTTAGCTCTAATAATATTCATCACCCATTCTTCTGAATCATCTCTTTGAAGACCTGAGATCGTCCCATCATCTTCTACTCCAAGAAGTATTCTTCCTCCCTGAAAATTCACCAAGGCTACGATCTCCTTAGCAAGCTGCTCGGGCCGTATATCATCTCTTTTGAATTCGACTCCCGAATTCTCTCCATTAGCAATGATCTCAAATAATTCTGATTTTAACATAAATCAACCTCAAAAACCGTACTTTTCTTTTCTCTGATTAAAGGCTACTTTCCCACCTTCTAAAATACTCGCTGTTTTTTCTCGAACACCACGAACATCGATAGCCCCTTGATTTGCTAATGGCATATATGCCTGGTTATCTGATGATTCAAAGATACCAATCCATTCTGCATCTCCAAACACAGGAATATTTGCATTATGAGTTGCGAAAATAAATTGGCGATTGATTTTTTCAGAACGTAACTCCGCAACTATTCGATCAGCGATAAACGCATTATCAAGGTTGTCCTCGGGCTGATCCATGACAAGAGGATCTTTATTCTGTAAAAGAAGCAAATGAAGGATTGCAGTACATTGCTGCCCAGTAGATAGTTTCTCTAGAGGTTTATAGTTCTCTTGATTTCCATGGGCAATATTCAATTCGATAAGAATGACATCTGGAGGGTCCAGTTCTTCCATGAGCAGAATCTGATTATTAGTCATCTTGATCAGTGAACTAACAATAAATGGCGTAAGCCCCCAACCTGTATCAAGTAATGATTTCTCCCCTGAACGGATTAACTCAGCCAATCTGACAGGAGTAACCTCATCATTCTCTCTCACCCATGATAATCGCTTTTCACCAATACCTTCCAAATCACACGCAATCAGATGGTTGATCAAAGGGGTCTGATCTGATTCAGGACACACGGTTAACCTCAACTGCCCTTTCAATTTTTTCCTCACTCTCTTCAATGATCGTTCAAAACTAGCAAATCGTAATGCTCTTTGTTCCGAAAGTTCGAATAGGATCTTACTTCGCTGCGTATTCAACTCTTTTACGAGTCTCTCCTGGTTCTCAGAAAGTGATTTTCTCTGTTTGATCCTTTCAATCTCTATTAATAGACGCTGGAACTCCAGTCCGATCTCCCTACCACTCTTCCCCTCACTGGTGGGTAGTTCCTTGAATGTCTCTTCAAGAAGATTTTCATCCTGCTCAATGGAATTTTTCAATTCAATCAATAAACACTCTATCTCGGAGAAT
>CAZLZY010000523.1:0-1514 GCA_964564075.1 uncultured Spirochaetales bacterium | reverse complement strand
TGAGCCGCATGAGTGATCTTCATTTGGAGATTCCCAGAACGTTCTGCAAGACGTTCAGTCATGTGAGTGAAATCAGCTATTCCGTTAATTTCTTGAATGGTATCTTTGAAATACAGATTGTCATCGTAGTAGGGAAGGAGCTGTGACCAATCCGGTTGGCCTTCGTTCTTATACATAATGGTCCAAAGTTCTATCAGTTGTTCTAAACTTTCAATTCGGTAATCCATGATGGTTGTACTTTCCTTTTGCATTTATCACTATCTATCAAGATTGCTCGATTAATTGGGCTCTTTTTACCAATTGATATAAGGCCCATAGCTATAATTGCTGCGACACAGTAAATATTACCATAGTAATGAAGAATGTGTTAAGTGATTTTATATGATATTTTTACAAAGGCTAGGAGGACCGTGCTCCTGTGAAGAAAGTCAGAGTTCATAGGTAATATGGATCCTTGGAAATTCTGTAATGAGTCATAGAGTTCACTTAATTCTTCTGCGGTATGTGTGAAGCCTGTCTTAAACCAGATCTCTAGGAGGCTCGTTACTCCTGCAGCATGAAAAGCAAAGACATAGGGAAGGTATTCTCTGTTGAGATTGTTTAGTCTATTGTCAGGTAATAGGGCATTTATCTCTGGAAGGATAGCGGTAAAACGACTTTGGGATATGTGGGAAAGATCATTGTTGATAAACAATGGTCTTCATCGTTCCCTTGTGGATAGAGACAACGAAAAGGGTGTCCTATACCTATAGGGACACTCTTTTCTATGCTAAAGACAACAATAACCTATTTTCCGTAACGCTGATTGACTTGCTTTACCTCTTTTATCATCTTCGCCAGATTCTTTCCTTTTTCCCTGATCAATTTCGAGGCTTGTTCATCCTGCCGTATCTTCAGATAATCGAGTTCCTTCATGACCTCAAGATAATTCTCATACCGGCGGTGATCCAGTCCTCCTATTGATAGAGCCTCTTGTACCGCACACCCCGGCTCTCCCTGATGTGAACAGTCAGAGAATCTACAGGTTTCTGCTAGTTCGGTGATATCACTGAACGTCTCTGCAGCACTATCTTCACCTGCCCATAATTGGATCTCTTTGAGCCCTGGGGAGTCGATGAGCATCACTTTTGAGGGGAGCAGGAAGAGCTCTTTATTGGTCGTCGTATGTCTTCCTTTGAGATCTCCCTCCCGTTGGGCATTGGTCTTTTGTAGCGCCTCACCTGCAAGGGTGTTGATCAATGTTGATTTTCCGACACCTGAGGGTCCTACGAATGCGATAGTCTTACCTGCCTTGAAATCAAGGGATGCTAACCCCTCTTCTGTCATAGCGCTTACCATATAGATATCAACACCCGGAGCGCTCGCCTCAGCGGTAAGGATCGCCTGGTGTTTCTCCTCTTCGGTTGCAAGATCTGCCTTATTGAGGATGATCACTGGTTTTGCGCCACTGTCCCATGCAAGGATGAGATACCTCTCGAGTCCACCAGCTGTAAAATTCCTCCCACCATTAAGGC
>CAZLZY010000522.1:0-1516 GCA_964564075.1 uncultured Spirochaetales bacterium | reverse complement strand
CCGCTTCTTTCAGCGGACCGGGTTTGCCAGCTTCGCTGGGCAAACGAAAAGAAAGGGTCTGTAGCTACTGCTACAGACCCTGGATAATTAAATTATGATAATATCTACTTCTCAGCTAACATCTTATTGATAGATGCTGCAGCTGTTCTTCCCTGCCCCATGGCAAGGATGACTGTAGCTGCTCCGAGAACAATATCTCCACCGGCAAATACTTTATCAATAGATGTCTTACAATCTTCATCTACGATGATGTTTCCCCATTTATTCGTCACAAGTGACGCTGTGGTCTGTTTGATCAGTGGGTTGGAATCATTTCCGATTGATACGATTACTGTATCAACATCAAGGATAGATTCACTGCCTTCTATAGCGATAGGTCGTCTTCTTCCTGAATCATCAGGTTCTCCGAGTTCATATCTGAGGAGCTCAAGACCTACCACACGACCATTATCATTTCCAATGATCTTTTTAGGACTATGCAGAAGGAGGAAATCTATCCCCTCTTCTTTAGCATGTCCGACCTCTTCTACTCGAGCAGGCATCTCTTTCTCTGTTCTTCTATATACGACATAGACCTTATCAGCACCTAGACGTTGCGCAGTTCTTGCTGCATCCATCGCGACATTACCACCACCAAGGACCGCAACGATCTTTGATTTGTATATCGGAGTCGAAGCGTTCTTAGGATCATAGGCTTTCATCAGATTACTTCGAGTAAGATACTCATTAGCACTGAATACACCAACTAGGTTCTCACCCTCGATCTTCATGAATTTAGGGAGACCGGCTCCACTTCCAACAAAGATCGCATCAAAGCCATCTTTTACCATCAGATCCAGAAGTTTTCTCGTTCTACCGATCAAGAAGTTCGTCTTGACTTTGACGCCCATCTGTTTGAGGTTGTCGATCTCTTTCGCTACGATACTCTTTGGTAGTCTAAACTCAGGGATACCGTAGATCATGACACCACCGGGTTTATGAAAAGCTTCGAAGATAGTCACTTCATGGCCTGCTTTTCTTACATCAGCCGCTACAGTTATACCTGCAGGTCCTGATCCGACAATCGCTACTCTCTTTCCGGTAGAAGGAGCGATCTCTGGCATCTTGACGACCCCTTCTTCACGCTCAAAATCTGCAACATACCGTTCGATCCTTCCGATAGAGACGGACTTCTCAACATCTTTGAGAGACTTACCAACGGTACAATAGAGCTGACACTGAGCTTCCTGAGGACATACACGTCCACAGATAGCAGGAAGGAGACTACTCTCCTTGATGACATCGATCGATCCCTGGAAATCACCCTCTGCTGCTTTCATTATGAACCGTGGGATATCGATCGATACCGGGCAGCCCTTGATACAGGGAGCAGTCTTACATTGCAGACATCGTAAGGATTCAGCGATGACCTGCTCTTTGGAATAACCGGTTGCTACCTCTTGCATATTGGTAACACGGATACCAGGATCCTGAGTCGGCATCTCTTGCACAGGGATAGCGATCCGCTGCTTTGGTC
>CAZLZY010000521.1:0-1528 GCA_964564075.1 uncultured Spirochaetales bacterium | reverse complement strand
TTCAGTACAGAGTACCATTCCCCCACGAGGTCCTCGTAGCGTCTTATGGGTCGTAGTGGTGACAACATCTGCATAGGCAACTGGATTATAGATCCCTGTCATCTGCTTTCCTGCAACAAGCCCTGAGAAGTGTGCCATATCGACCATCAGGACAGCATCGATACTGTCTGCGATCTCTCGCATCTTACTGAAATCGATAAGTCTAGGGTATGCACTATATCCTGCAAGGAGGATAAGAGGTTTGATCTCTTTAGCCATTTTAGCTATTTCATCATAGTCAAGAAGACCTGTCTCTTTGTTCACACTGTAGCTATAGGCATCGAACATCTGCGCTGAGATGTTATGTCTGTATCCATGAGTCAGGTGACCTCCTGAATAGTAATCTAGTCCAAGAAGTTTCTGGTTACCAAGTTTCTCTCTGATCACATCCCAATCTTCTCGTGAGAGGTTTGCAGGATTCATCTCACCAAGCGCTGCAAGAGCTGGTGTCTGGACTTTGGTAGAGAGGATAGTCCAATAGGCCACGAGGTTGGCATCAGCTCCACTATGGGGCTGTACATATGCATGATCCGCACCAAAGATCTCACAAGCTTTTTTTACTGCAAGAGCTTCGATCTCATCGACATTATCACAACCTGCATAGAATCTATGATGAGGAAAGCCTTCAGCATACTTATCAGTCAGTAGGTTTCCCATAGCTGCCTGAGTTGCTAATGAAGTATAATTCTCACTCGCGATCAATTTAAGATTTGAACGCTGATCCTCTAACTCTTTTACGATAGAGCTTGCAACTTCTGGACTCACTTCTTTTACCTGTTCAAGACTCGAAATGTAATTAATACAACCGGTATTGATATTCTCCACACCAACTTCATTAATATAACGTATAACAGCTGATTCTTTCATCACCCACTCCTTTTATGCAACATAATGAAACAAAATTCATGTATCTGTAAATTATTTATAAACTTATAGTACTATTTCTAATATATTTCAAAGAATATTGCAATTGTACGCAATTAGTTTATAATAACTTTTTTTTGTCATAGTCCTTAGAGCGCATTTAAAAGCATTTTTCTAATTTTTTTATATACCTGATACTGCTTATGGGCTATAATAAATAGTAGTTACAGTTTGTAGCTACTATATGTGATTCATGTAAATGTATCGCAAATTACATGAAAACATAACAATAGCCTTGCAAAATTTAGGTATTGTGATATGATTTTATGTATAAATAACACCACCAAGGGGGTTCTCATGAACTTACATGAACAAATCGTAGAACAATATGAAATGTATATTGCAGAAAGTCAGAAATTTGAAGAAAAAGGCGTAAAAGCCTCTGCTACACGTGCACGAAAGGCACTTGGTGAACTAGGTAAACTAGCCAAAGAAAGAAGAAAAGAGATTCAGGACGCAAAGAACGCTCTTTAGGCCTTATCGCTAGACCCAAAAAAAGGACTCAATGTTGAGTCCTTTTTTTTAGGCTCTGTTTTCGAAGTGTAGTGATTTCTGGATCACAACC
>CAZLZY010000520.1:0-1538 GCA_964564075.1 uncultured Spirochaetales bacterium | reverse complement strand
ATAACCGATACCCTTGTATTCTTCTGGAGGAACGTATGATAATTCGATCCCTCCTTGTAATCTATAGTTATCCTCAGCGTGATCCTTACGATCCTCAACCGCTAACCAATCATATTCACCATATAAACGAATAGAATCTGTAGCTTGGATAGAGATACCGGCCAGCCATGACTTTCTCACGTAATCTGAGCAATAGATATCTTCATAATCAGCTTGAACATTTTGCAGATATTCATCACCTCGATGACTTGATATTTGATGTGACCCTGCTCTGAATGCAAGCCAAGAAACAGGTTTAAAGGAACCAACAACATGGGCAAGGCCATCCCAACCGATCACATCGGTATGGCTGAACATATCGAAACGCATTGAGATAGCTAGACCTACATCTAATTGGAGTCCTAGGTCAGGCCTGCTAGCAGGGGAGAATCTAAAGAAGTTCTTCGTACCTCCTGCCATGACCCTTCCTCGTATATCACCTGACATCTCATCCCCTGCATAAGGGATCGCATTCTCAAGGACAAAGGAGAATGGGGTAAAACATGCTTTAGGATAGTATGGGTCGGCTAGTAGAACGTCATATAATTCGGTATTTGGAAAAGGGGTGAAAGACAGGAGCCCCAAAATATCATAGGAGATCTCTTCATTCTCTTGAAATTCATAGGTATGGAAACCAAAAATAGATACAAAGCTGCAAAGGAGGATAGATATTGCTAATATTCTCTTCAAATTATGCTCCAACAAAGTAGATTGAGGACAAATTATACTCGAATATAACATTGTGTCAAATTCTTCTGATACATAAATCATAACGTCATCTTCACACAAGTTGGAAAGTTCAGAAATTGAGTATAGTTATATATAATTTGAGATTTTATTATTTATGAATTCATTTGATAGAGTAGGTTCAAACCATCTAAGGTATGCCAAGGGCGTATCTCATCGATCGTGTCGATCGATGGTGATAACACTTTCGAGAAACCACCTGTAGCTATGATATGGATGCTTCTATCTAGCTCTTTCTCTGTCCGTACAATCATCTCAGTGATCAATCCAATATACCCGAACATGACACCTGACTGTATAGCTTCGACGGTATTGAGCCCTAACACGCTCTTTGGTATCGAGATCTCGACGTGTGGTAGTTGAGCGGTCTTATTTGAGAGAGCTCCTACTGCAGATCCGATTCCAGGGGCTATAGCTACTCCTAGCAGTGAGCCTTTAGCGTCTACGGTTGTGAACGTAAGGGCCGTCCCGAAATCAATGACCATACAAGTCTTATCAGGATAGAGTTCATGAGCTGCTGCTGCATTCGAAAGAAGATCAGCGCCCAATTCTACAGGTATCGATTCTTTGATCAATCCTGATTCGATATCATGGTGTATGAGAAATGGTTTTAGGTCACAGAGAGATTCAGAGACCTGTTTGAATATGGTAATAAGTTCTGGGACTACACTGCTGATGACCACTCCATCGATCCTCTGGGGATCGATGTGCTTCTGTATCATCATAGAATAGATCTGAGAAGTATATTCTTC
>CAZLZY010000519.1:0-1548 GCA_964564075.1 uncultured Spirochaetales bacterium | reverse complement strand
TTAAACTTTTTAATAGGGATATAGTATAAAAAAATATTGTTCGAGGATGCCCATGGAAGTACAGTTGAAAGAGTTGATTGAATCTATTCAGAAAGATGGATTTGAAGAGGCTGAAAAACGTTCAAATGCAATAATTGAATCTGCCAAAAAAGAGGCAAAGAGTATCATCTCACAGGCTAAGAAAGAAGCAACTGAGATGACAGTTAAAGCAAAACAAGAGGCTGTCCAAACAGAGAACAGTTCAAAAGCTACTTTAGAACAAGCAGCTAGAGATCTTCTTCTGGCATTGGAACAGAAAATCAAGGATATTCTTCAGGAATCATTGTTCACTGAAGTTTCAAAGAACATGTCAGGTAAAGTACTGTCTAGTTGTATTGAAGCTGTGATCAAGAGTGATTTGACTGAGGCAGCGACTACATCTGTTGAATTATCAGATAAAGATGCTAAGACAGTTCTTGACGGATTGAAAAAGAGTTTGAAGACAGAATTGGAATCAGGTTTGACCCTTAAGCCGGTCAGCACAATGAAAGGTGGATTCTTAGTATCCCAGAAAGATGGTAAAGCCTATTTTGATTTCTCAGTAGAAGAGGTCTCAAAAGTTTTGACAAAACTGGTTAATCCCTATCTTTCTTCTATCATTGCAGAAGCGGCTAAAAAAGGAGAATAATGGTGTCCAGTTATTATTACCTGGTATCTTCTTTGCCTAGTATTCAATTGGAGAGTATCCCTCAGATGACATGTGTTGATTATATCGACATATGCAAGATGCAACTCACTCAAAAGGATCTTGATATCCTTCTTGAAGTTGTTAAAGGGGATCTCTCAACGGTAAAGAATGAGACGGTAGAAAAATGGAATCTGTTCTCAGGTGCTTTGAAGTTCGAATTAGCTTTGCAAAGAGCTGAAAGATTGGAGATCAAGGACACGACACCATATATCTCAACAGATTTTTCCTATCCAAGTATCAAAGATATTGTCAGGAATGCTATCTCAAATAGTTCACCTCTTGAAGGTGAAAGGATCCTGAATGCAGCAAAACTTGCTTATCTAGATGAACTTGAGATGAATCATTATTTTAATCTAACCAATATCATAGTGTATTATCTCAGATTATCTATACTAGAAAGGGAAACATCTTTTGATTTTAATGGCGGAGATGCTGAATTCAAAAGATTATTATCGAATATACAGACTAGCATAAAGAGTTATTAGAAATAGTGGAGTAGTTACATGGTAATGAAAAAAGGAACTGTCGTTGGAGTCAACGGTAACATGGTTTCAGTTAAAGTTGATGAAGACGTATCACTCAATGAAGTTGCTTTTATTCTTGTTGATGATACGAGAGTAAAATCAGAGGTCATCAGGATCAAGAATGGTATTGTTTCCATGCAAGCATTCGAGATGACTGGTGGAATTGGTGTTGGAGATATAGTAGAGTTCACAGGAGAGATGTTAAGCGTAGAACTTGGACCGGGACTTCTCGGGAAAGTGTTTGACGGATTGCAGAATCCCTTACCTGAACTTGCTGAAAAATGTGGATTCTTCCTG
>CAZLZY010000518.1:0-1550 GCA_964564075.1 uncultured Spirochaetales bacterium | reverse complement strand
CAGCGAAAAGTCCAATGATTAATACGAACAGGGAAAACTTAGTAGCAATCTTCATGGGATTTACTCATCATATCTCTATTTAATAGTACATGTTATGACAAATCAAGAAAAAACGTTTTTTACGACCAAGAAAGCACTATATAGAACCCTTTAGATGAATACGAACAAGCATATCCCAAGAACTGCCGATATGATGATACAGAGGATCGGATGAACCTTGAATCTCTTAGCTAGGATACCTATCAATAAGAAGATCACCACACCCTGCCAATAGACAGAGAAATCACCCGTGCGGATGTCACCGGCAAAGATAGACATGGAAGAGAAGAAGAGGACTGCAGAACCAATAAGCCCGATCGCTGCGGGTCTGATCGTAGAGAGAGCAGCCTGCAACCACCGGTTCTTCTTGAACTTCGTCATCATATGAGCGACGATCGTAACAATGATCAAGGAGGGAAGCAGAAGTCCCAATGTTGCACAGAGACCTCCAAGGATCCCATAGGTCCTGTACCCTATGAAGGTCGCAGCATTCACTGCAATAGGCCCTGGAGTCATCTGAGAGACTGCTACGATATCTGCGAATTCCGCAGGATCCAACCAGTTATGGTTGATGATCTCAGTCTGGATCAGCGGTATCATCGCATAACCACCACCAAACCCTAGAAGCCCTATCTTAGCGAAAGTCAATATGAGATTAATCAAGCCCATGAGACCTCGCTTTAGTGACCCCGAAGATCACTAGGCCCAGAACAGCTGCACAAACGATGATGAGAGCAGCATGTATCTCGAAATACCAGACAGCTATAAAACTGGCCACTGCGACAGCAGCCTTAAAAGGGGATACAAGTACCCTCTTCCCCAGTTTATACCCTGCAAGTCCGATCAATGCCGTTACCCCTGCTCTGATCCCCATGAAAGCACCCTGAATATAGAGGTTATCTTGGACAGATACATAGAGCATGGCAAAGAGTGTTATGATGATAAGAGAAGGAAGAGCTAGCCCGATCGCAGCTATAAGAGCCCCTGGGATCTTTGCGATCTTATAGCCAATGAACATAGAAGTATTGAAAGCTATGACACCAGGAAGAGACTGGACGATCGCAATGATATCGATCATCTCCTCTTCTGTGACCCAGGCTCGGTTGGTGACGAACTCTTTCTCCATGATCGGCAGCATGGCATACCCGCCGCCGATGGTAAAAGCCCCTATACGAAAGAACGTCTCGAACAGGATGGCGAATCGTTTAATAAGTGACATCTCTGAATACATAGCTTGAGTGATCCCTTTATGTGAGAATATGGCTGAATTATAGCGATTACTCAACCTATGTTCAATAAGACCCTAGTTTCTTCGGCCGAATATTCTTAAGAGATATAAGAAGATATTGATAAAATCCAGATAAAGTTTCAAAGCACCGAGAATAGAGAGTTTCACATAGGTCTCTTCATCCATAGAGGCACCATATGAATCATTCCAGCTCTTGATCTTCTGAGTGTCCCAAGCAGTAAGTCCAAGGAATACGAGGATCGCTACATAAGAGATAAGATAG
>CAZLZY010000517.1:0-1570 GCA_964564075.1 uncultured Spirochaetales bacterium | reverse complement strand
GTCTTCTTTCGTAAGTATCTCAAGTACTTTCTTGAGTTTTTCTTGATCAGATATAGTCCTAGGTTCTATAGCTACAGAGATCACAGGTTCAGGGAAGTCAACATTCTCTAATAGAACCTGATAACCTTCGGATCCAATGGTATCTCCCGTCTGGGAGAACTTGAAGCCTACAGCAACGGCGATATCCCCTGCTTCTACAAAATCGATAGGTTCGGGTTTGTTAGCATGCATTCGGAAGAGTCTATTGATCCTCTCTCGTTTCTTCTTGTTTATATTAAGAATAGCAGAACCTTTTTTGATTGTTCCAGAGTAGACCCTGAAGAAGCATAAAGGTCCAGCTTCTCTATCGTGTTGGATCTTGAACACCAAGCCCAGAGGTTGACCGTCTGGATCGTGGATGACTTCCACATCCTTGTCATGTTTCGTGTTATGACCGGTGATAGGGGGAGTCTCCTCTGGCGATGGTAGATAGTCAACGATTCCATCAATGAGTGTCTGAACACCAATATTCTTTAAAGAAGATCCTACGAATACAGGGACTCCGAGTTTATCAATAGTGATCCTTCTGATCGTTTTCTTAAATAATTCAAGAGGAATCTCTTCACCTTCGAGAAAGAGTTCAGTCATCTCATCAGAGTGAGCTGAGACAACATCTATCAGATGTTCTCTCCATAACTCTGCAAAATCTATAAGATCTTCTGGAATAGAACTCCTTTTGATCTCACTCCCATAGGTTGTAGGTTCAAAAGTGACATATTCTAAATTGATAAGATCTATGATCCCTTGAAAACCAGCTTCTGCTCCATGAGGGATGAATAGTGGGAAGGGGTTAGCCCCAAGTTTATTTTTGATCTCTTCAAGAACTTCAAAGAAATCAGCACCCATTCGGTCCATCTTATTCACGAATGCGATCTTTGGTATATTATATTTTTCAGATTGTCTCCAGACAGTCTCTGATTGAGGTTCAACTCCACCAACTGCACAGAAGACTGCTACAGCACCATCAAGAACACGGAGAGCACGTTCGACCTCTGCAGTGAAATCAACATGTCCCGGGGTATCGATGATGTTGATTTTCGTATCACCCCAGTAGCAAGTCGTTGCAGCAGAAGTAATAGTGATTCCCCGGTCCTGTTCTTGTTCCATCCAGTCCATGGTTGCTTCACCATTATCTACTTCGCCTATTCGGTGGTTCTCACCTGAGTAGAAGAGTATTCTTTCAGTCGTTGTAGTCTTACCGGCATCGATGTGGGCCATGATACCAATATTACGTGTTTTTCCGGCATCCATAGTACTTACCTCGTTTGCTTTGTTTACGGGCCGGATAATAACATAAACAGAAAAATGATAAAAGAGTAAAAAGTGTGTTGACAAAAAAATCACCTTTTGTTATATTTTGTCACGTTGCAAGGGTGATTAGCTCAGCTGGGAGAGCGCCTGCCTTACAAGCAGGATGTCGGCGGTTCAATCCCGTCATTGCCTATCAATCTAAAGAGTAAGATTAATTTCTTACTCTTTTTTTTCGTTTGCCCAGCGAAGCTGGCAAACCCGGTCCGCTGAAAGAAGCGGA
>CAZLZY010000516.1:0-1582 GCA_964564075.1 uncultured Spirochaetales bacterium | reverse complement strand
CTCTTTAACCTGCCTACTGGTTTTAGGTTAGTCGAGCTTACGACTATGAACTCAAAGACGCTCAAACGTATGGCCGTGATGGCTAGAGGCTCCTACAGCCATTCCGTAGCGGTAGCAGACCTAGCAGAATCAGCCTGTGAGGCAATTGGCGCGAATCATCTTCTAGCACGAGTAGGAGCCTATTATCATGATATTGGGAAGATTGATCAGCCGGAATATTTCATAGAGAATCAGACTGGTGATAACAAACATAATGAGATAAAACCAAGTCTTTCTGTTGTTGTGATCAAATCACATGTGAAATTAGGTATTGAGAAGGCAAAATCAATCGGTCTCCCTCAAGAGGTGATCGATATTATAGCTCAGCACCACGGAAGTGATCTTATAAGCTATTTTTATAGAGAAGCCCTTATCAAGAATGAGAAGGGCTGTAAGGTCGCTCCAGAGGATTTCTCCTATAATGGGACTCCTCCTATGTCAAAAGAGGCCGCTGTTGTCATGCTTGCAGATAGTATCGATGCTGCATCTCGAACGTTAAAACAGCCAACGACTGCCAAGATGGAGAAGTTGATCTGGAAGATATTCTTAGACAAAATTGATCGAAGGCAACTTATACATTGCGAACTCTCCTTACATGATCTAGAGACTATCAAGAATAGTTTTATCATAATTTTAGCAGGAAGATTCCATACTCGAATCGAATATCCTGACATCCCGGATGAGGTTATTAAATGAGTTGTATCATTGATATCATGAGCCATGTTGAACATACTACTATCGATCTAGAAGAGATCGAAAAGTTCATACAAAAGATCTTCGACTATCTAGGGATTGATGAGAAGGAGTGTTCTCTTACTTTCTGTGACGATAAGGAGATCTCAGAATTGAATTTGAACTACCGGAAGAAGGATGGGCCTACCGATATTCTCTCATTCGTACAACAGGATGAGGTCGATGAGGAATTTCCTATTGATGAATCGATCCTTGGAGATATGATTATTTCTCTAGATACATTGAAAAGAAATGCTAAATACTTTAATGTTACTGAATATGAAGAGTTACATAGACTTCTCATTCATGGCATATTGCATCTGAGCGGTATGGACCATGTTACGAATGACAGCTATGAAACCATGCTGCTATTACAGGAGAAGATGCTTAAAAACCTGCTGGAGAAAAGAGTTGAGTAACAATTTCACGAACGTTTTCAAGAGATTATTCCAAGGAAACGGATATGCTAGAGATATAACAGATGACAGTATAGAGAAACAGGATATGATTCAGGGTATCGAAGAATTATCTGATACAACCGTTAAAGAAGTCATGGTCCCGAGGATAGATGTCGAATTCTTTGCCACTGATATGGCTTTAAGCTCTGTTATACTGCAGATTAATGAGAAGGGCTTCTCAAGGTATCCTGTGTATACAGATACTATCGATAATATCATTGGAATGATCTATGCGAAGGATATTCTTAGGTATGTAGAAAAGAAAAATCCTTTTTCAATTGAAAAATCGATGAGAAAAGCATATTTTGTACCTGACAGCAAACGACTAGACGAGATGTTGAAGGAATTCAAGG
>CAZLZY010000515.1:0-1588 GCA_964564075.1 uncultured Spirochaetales bacterium | reverse complement strand
GAAGAGTGTAGGCAACTGGTGAGGACCCCGTGCTTCAACGAACTCATCAACCATCTCTTGAGTCGGTGTCTCAGCATTACATGGTATGATAGCCATCTTATACTTTCCAGCTTTCCGATAGAGTCGTGCCAACTGCATAGGGCCTTCTGATGCATTGAAATAGGTTATTCCACCACCTGCAGGTCGAACGGACTGTTTAAAACGAATCTGTTTCAGGTTCTCTTTCGTGTCCTGATTTCGTCCAGCATAGTAGACACAGATTGCTCCACAATTCACACAATAGACCATCGACCTCTCTTCATCGATGTGACTCACGTCAGCAAAGAATGTAGGTAGGCCATCTGAGAGGAGCCTCAGGATCTGTTGGGTCAAAGCCCCATCGGCATCTGCTTCACAAGCAATCGGTGTAGTCTCTTTTACCCCTTCAGCATCTTCATGGTTGGCAAGAAGAGCCTGTGTCATACATTGGGGGATATAGGAGTTGGAAAGTTCATGCATACATTTGATCGCGACGAAATCCATACCATATTCTTTGACAAGGTCTTTGGTTGCCAGATAACATGCTAATTGGAAGTCGAACTTCTTCTTGGTGAACTTATCATCATTGTAATCGATGGCAAGTGCATTATCTTCCATCCAGATCCTTGTCTTATCGATTCGCTCTTGAGGCATCTGTTCGGCTAGTCGTATGATCTCTATCTGAGCGAGGTGCTCTGTATCAATACCGAACTGGCTCCGCCACTGCATAGGATCGAAAAAGCCTGTATCGATACCGATAGAACGTCCACCAAAGAGTCCGAAGACTGAACCTTTGAGTTGCTCTTTCACAGCGGCTGCTCTGATAAGTGGTAAGAGTCTCTTCTCATAAGAGGCTACAGAGTATTCATCTCTGATATTCTTATGGGGATAATCGATCTGAGCCAAAGCTCCAGAGGCTCCTAGGAGACCAACACAACCATGCGTACCTGGATCTGTGTTACCTACTAAGATGGTATATAATCCCATCCGCTGTACACCGTGAACCACTAGGTTCGGGGATGTCCAGCAGGGGATATGTGCGATCAATAGTTGTACACCTTGAGCTTTTAGTTCATCGACTGCGATATTGATCTGTTCTCGTGTTCTTGCGATATCCGAAGATACCACAAGCTCTATGGGTAACTCTTTCAGTGTCTCAATAGCCTTTGCATGCAACGGTATCGTCTTATGGGAAAACACCTTTTCCCACATGTCAGGTCTATGGTCACCAAAGGTGATGAAGCCTACTTTAGGATAACTCATTACTGATCCTCCTTCTTCTGCTGAAGAAGATCATAATCTTCAGCAGTTACAGTCTTATAACCGGGAACTGGGAACGCTTGAAAACTACGTCCTCCATCATTGTAGATAGACTGTCCCATGATAAAATCAGAATCTTCACATGCGAGGAATACTGCAAGTCTTCCACACTCTGTGGTTGTCCCGATTCGTCCTAGTGGTGTTCTTGATAAGATCGTATTCATCAGTTGTTTATCTGATCCTACTCGTCTCATCAGATCGGTCTCGATCGGACCTGGTGCCATCGCATTGACTTTGATCCCGTAGGGAG
>CAZLZY010000514.1:0-1599 GCA_964564075.1 uncultured Spirochaetales bacterium | reverse complement strand
TAAAGAGCTTCTCGCGACAACCCTTAATTCAATCTCTGAGGCAGTCATCGTAACTAATGAACTTGGAGAGATTACATTCTTCAATGAGGAATCAGTCGGCTTATTGTCTTTGGTAAAAGAAGATATAATTGGAAAACCGATCAATAGGATCTGTGAGATACTTCTTGATGATGAACAACATTGTCTCGTAGAGACGGTCATGGCTACAGGTAACAGGATCGTATCAACCTACCCGAAATCTGTGATCATCAATGATGAACAGAAGATCATTGAGTATACGATAACTGCTATTGGGATAAAACATGATACAAGTTCCGGTGCAGTCATCATCTTGAAAGACGTAACAGAAAAGGAACAGATGAGAGATCGCCTTATCTTATCAGAGAAACTCGAGTCCTTAGGAGTCCTCGCTGGTGGGATAGCCCATGACTTCAATAATTATCTAGCAGGCATCTTTGGTAATATTGAATTAGCACTTTTGACTTTGAAGGACAAAGATGAACTAGATGTTATCAAGTATCTCACCAACACCATGTCTGTCTTCGAATCTGCAAAGGGACTTGCTAAGCAACTTATGACATTCTCTAAGAGCGATTCAGCTCGAATAGATATCTATTCTCTAGAGGATATAGTCAATACATGTGTGAACTTTGTATGTAGTGGTTCGAATATATTTCCTGATGTCCACATACAAGAGGGGCTTTGGAAATGTCAATGTGATAGACAACAGCTTGAACAGAGTATAAATAATATCCTCATTAACGCAAAACAGGCCATGGCTGGAAGTGGGGATTTATCTATTCATGTGAAAAACATCGAGCAAGTGGAACATGATATCCAAGGTCACCTCATCACAGCTGATTATATAAAGATCACGATAGAGGATAGTGGCTTTGGGATCTCTCAAGAGATCCTGAAAAAGATCTTTGATCCGTTCTTCTCCACAAAGGATACGGGACATGGTTTAGGCCTTGCTATGGTCTACGCTATTATTGAGAAGCATAAAGGATGGGTAGATGTAGCTTCTAAACTTGGGATAGGAACCACTTTTAGTATATACCTTCCGGCTACAGAAGGAGCTATCAAATCGGCTGGGACACCGATTGAAACTGCTAAGTTACAGGGGACTGGACGAGTTCTCATCATGGATGATCAGATCTTCATGCAGGAATTATTTTCTAATATGCTTAAGAGTATAGGTTTCTCTGTTACGGCCGTGGGTAGAGGAGAAGATGCAATCGCTCAAATAGAAGCATCAAAAGAGCAGGGTTCTCCTTTCAAATTCTGTATACTAGATTTAACATTACCCGGGAAACTAAATGGTAAGGATGTAGTTAGGTTGATAAAGGAGATCTCACCAGATCTTCCCTGTTATGCCGCGAGTGGCTACGCTGAGGACCCGATCATGTCTGATCCTCTACAATATGGGTTTGAGGATAGCATCACAAAACCTTTTACGTTGCCTGAGATGATAAGTATGCTCAAGAAGATGTGTCTGCCCTCTTAGGCAAGAAAGACTTCCTTTCTCTCAAATGCTAGTTTTACCTGATTAAAATCCAAGGTCTCTCCAGCAATGAAGGATACTCTTTTCCCAATATC
>CAZLZY010000513.1:0-1608 GCA_964564075.1 uncultured Spirochaetales bacterium | reverse complement strand
GGATATAAGCTACTTAACTTTGCACAAGAACTCGGGATATCGAATATCACCCATAACAACACAAGAGGGTTCATCACCCGACTACTTGAAGAGAAGTTGGTATTGCTTGCTCATGGTAAGCTTGATGAAGGTGTTGAGGGCTTTATGGATATCCAAAAGAGTACGAATACCCATATGTTAAAAAAAGTCATAAACTTACAGACCGGGTCACTCGCAGTTGAAGCCGGACTTAAAATGATGCTGGCCAGATTCTATATATCAGACCCAGGTATGAATCGTGTACCCAAGTATCATGGTAAGATTCCAGTTTTTATCGTGATTGCAGATTTCAACGGCGGGAATCAGGCAAATTACCATGGGACGACTGTCCTCACACAGACGATGAGGGACCTCTGGCCTGAGCTTTATAAGAAGTTCGAATCAGCTGAGGCTTATATCGTCAAGTCTATCAACATCAATGACATCTCAACGTTCACGGATCTTCTTGATCAATATGATACGGGTAAATATAAGATCGCTGGCTTCTTCCATGAACTCATACTCATGAACTATGGAGCGATAAAGATTCGAAAAGAGTTTCTTCAAAAGATCTATACCATGTGCAGAGCTCATGATATCCCTACTCTCGTTGATGAGATACAGTCCTGCCTTTGGGCTCCAGAGCTATTTTTGTTTCGAGAATATGAACTTGAACCAGATTTCGTCTCAATCGGAAAAGGATTCCCTGGTGGACAATATGCAGCTTCTAAGATCATGCTCTCAGAAGAGATGGATACCCTCAATCAGTTCGGAGCTCTTGTAACGAATGGGCAGGAAGAACTCGCATCTCTGGCCTACTTGATCACACTCACCTTTGCTTATGAGAATAGAAAGATCACAACAGACCTAGGTGATTACTATTTCAAATCTCTACAAGAATTAGCTGAAGCATTCCCCACATCAATCAAGAAGATCGAGGGAGAACGCCATCTAGCTTCTATCATGTTCGAATCCTCTGAGACCGCAGATATGTTTTCCAAAGAGGTATCTAATAGAGGTTTCGATATCAGTGCGCAAACCTATAAAGCCGACTGCCCTCCAGCTGCGCTGACCAAGATCCCATTGACTGCAACGGTAGGACTGATAGATGCATTCGTAAACTGCATGAGATCAGTATTATCAGAATACTAGTCCAGTAACACTCTGAAAGAAGTTGGTTTATCATGAATACTCAAGATCTAAAAGAAAGTCATAGCTCATTTTCTAGCCGAATCACCGCTATGCAATACTCTCCCATAAGAAAACTCTATTCCTATATGGAGGAGGCTCGAGCTCGAGGACTAACGGTCCTCCAGCTAAATATCGGTCAACCCGATATCGCTACCCCTGAAATATTTCTTAATCAAGATCTTTCACAGATCAAAATTGTAGCCTATGGACCATCGGATGGTCTACCAGCCTATAAAAAAGCCCTATCATCTTTTTATAAGAGACATTCAATCGCTGTTGAACCTGAAGATCTTCTGATCACCACAGCAGGAAGTGAAGCAATCCTTTTCTCCCTCATCGCCATAGGTGACTCTGGAGATAACGTCATCATCCCAGAACCTTACTACACAAATTATAATG
>CAZLZY010000512.1:0-1622 GCA_964564075.1 uncultured Spirochaetales bacterium | reverse complement strand
TAGAGGATCATTTTTATGTACAACCTGATAGTAGAGCTCCTTCCTGTCAAACGAAGCTCTCACAACAAAAGGATCATCGAGCTGCAGAATCCGGATGATATCCTGCTGAACCCGGTTCGTTGCAGTTGCCGTAAATGCAGCAATGGGAACTCCGGGGAACTGACTTCGTAACTGGGAAAGAATCAGATAATCTGGTCGAAAATCATGACCCCATTCCGAAAGGCAATGTGCTTCATCTACAGCAAAGAACCTGATCTGAAATCTGGAGAGTTTTTCCAGATATCCTTCTATGGCAAGTCTTTCTGGAGAAAGATAGAGAAGTTTTATGTTACCCTGATTAAGTTGTGCATATATGTTTGAGACTTCTTCACCGGTAAGCGTGCTATTCAAGAATGCAGCTGGGATTCCCCGTGCTACCGCTTCATCCACCTGATCTTTCATAAGTGCGATCAGGGGGCTGATCACTATGGTCAAACCATCAATAAGCATTCCCGGTATTTGGTAACAGAGGCTTTTCCCTCCGCCTGTCGGCATAGAGGCAAATACATCTTTATTATGTAATATTGCTGATATGATCTCTTCTTGATTTGGACGGAATGTTTCATAGCCGAAGATCGTTTGTAGTAGTGCTTCTGCGCATGTTGGTTTAGAAATTTTGTGCTCCATTATCTGCTTCATAAGAACCTGACTATCTGGTGTGAAACAGATAAGTCAGCGAACAAATACCACCGGTTTAGTCTGAGCTACACAAAGCATGTTCTCAAGTTGCTTGTAACGTTCTTTTTTGCCCATGAATCTATCCTAACATAAATAATCATCTTCATCTCCATCAGGATTTGACCGAATCGTAAGAATCTCTCCGGTTTTTCTATTTCATGAGTTTAATCATCCTTCTCGGGGATAGTGAAGTTCGTTGTATCGAATCTCTCTGATCCAAGCCAGAGGTCTATCTTGATGCCGTTATCGGTCCTGCTCACATCCCCATGTTTCACCTGCAGCCCGACGAGATCGAGCCTAGCAGCACCGAAGAGGTCATGCCCGGTCATGGAGCCATAATAGCCTGAAAGTTCAGGACGCTTGCGTCCTGCAAGAGCATGCGAGATAGCTTCAACCTCTTTATCACTATGAGGGTTATCATCGATGACGCACAGATGTAGACCATCTGACTCCTGGTGGAGCGATATGACCATTCTTCGAGGATTCCCTTCAAGGATGAAGTTCGACACTTCACCTATCAACTGTAGTAAGAACTCTTTTCTTTTCATGTGTCATATACTCCTATTCTAATTGAACGAATCATCAAATTCATCAGGCTGTGAAGAACGATACCACTCGATAACTGATACGATAAGAGCGGCAGTGAGACCACCGGCGAACCCGTTATTATAGAGATCGATACCGCCATGCCAAGCTCCAGTCCTCTCTACCATGATCAGATGCAGGAATCCTGCAATGATCCCGGTAAAGGCTCCGAACTCTCCAGCTAATGGTGCTAATGTCGTAGAGAACAGCACCGCAAGGATCGGTCCTGGATCGGTAAGCGACTTACTGAAGACTAGACAACTGAGTACCACACCGATCATGACCGGTATGCAGTTTCTCACATGCTTCCCAAATACCCC
>CAZLZY010000511.1:0-1627 GCA_964564075.1 uncultured Spirochaetales bacterium | reverse complement strand
TCCTGATCCTTGGTTCTATGCCGGGTGTTGAGTCTCTCCGTTTACAACAGTATTATGCCTATCCCAGGAATTTCTTCTGGCCGATCATCTATACTATTCTTGAGCTAGAGCGTGATCCTTGGGTAGATAGTTATGAGAAGCGGACTGATACACTTTGTGAATATGGGATAGCTTTATGGGATTCCTTGAAGAGTTGTAAAAGAGAGGGTTCCCTAGATCAGAAGATCAAAGAACAGACCCCCAACGATATATTAGGTTTGATAGAACAGTATTCCCAGATCAGAGCCATCTACTGTAACGGTAGTGCATCTTACCGGTATTTCTTCACATATGCGAAGAGTCAGTTACAAAAGGTCACAGATGATCATTCGATCCTGATGGGATCGATCCCGATATATAAGATGCCTTCGACTAGTCCTGTCCCCTCGAAACATTATCGAAACATGGAGGACAGGCTGAAGGTCTGGAGCTCTAGGCTTTCTGTTGTGTGAGAAGAGATTCAAACTCCTCTAACAATGACGAGAAGTAGGCTAGAGCGTCTTCTACGGGTTTAGGAGTACTCATATCGACTCCTGCTTTCTTAAGGGAATCTAGAGGATATTCTGAACCACCTGAACAGAGGAACGAGAGATAATCCTGCAGATCGTTATCATCACCATTGATGACTTTTTGAGAAAGTGCGATCGCCGCTGATAATCCTGTTGCATACTTATAGACATAGAAGGCTCGATAGAAGTGAGGGATCCTCAATCCTTCAAGCTCACTCTCTTCTTCGAATACCATCGAAGGTCCAAAATACTGTTCAAGAAGTCCTCTATAGGTCGTCCTGAAGTAGTCTAGTGTGAGTGGTGTACCACTTTCATATGCTTCATGGGTAAGATGCTCGAACTCTGCGAACATGGTCTGTCTGTAGATCGTTGCGATGATATCATCGATCTGTTTACCAATGATATAGGCTCTCATGGTCGGATCATCAGTGTTCTTCAAAAGATGATGAGCTAATAGCTGTTCATTGAAGGTGGATGCTACTTCTGCCTCGAAGATCGAGTAGTTGTAGTGTTGGTAGGGGTTACTCTTCACGCTGTAGAAGCTGTGCATAGAGTGTCCGGCTTCATGGGCGAGGGTGAAGACATCTCGTAGAACATCCTCTTTGAAGTTCATGAGGATGTAGGGATCTCCGATGTACGAACCTGCAGAGAAGGCTCCTGAACGTTTACCCTTGTTCTCATATTTATCGACCCAGCCGCCTTTGAGACCAGACTGCAGTGTCTGAGTATATTCAGTACCTAAGATAGCTAATGAATCGATCACCACATTGATAGCCTCATCGAAGGTATGGTGTGATTTGATAGAATCAATAAGGGGTACGTACACATCATAATGTCTTAATTCCTCAACACCGAGCAAACGCTTTCTCAGTTCGTAGTATTTGTGCAGGGCAGGGAGATTATCATGAATAGTCGATATGAGGTTATCATATACTTCCGGTTTGATATTATCAGGGAAGAGCGATGCGGATCTAGAAGACTGATGCTTTCGTGCCCTCGCGATGAATGAATCATGCTGGACTGATCCTGAATAGAGAGCTGCTAAGGTGTTCTTATGATCATCGAATCCTTCTTAGAAG
>CAZLZY010000510.1:682-1629 GCA_964564075.1 uncultured Spirochaetales bacterium | reverse complement strand
CTGTACCATACTCAACCGCCCCAAGGGGCGGGGAATTAGACCCCATTCAGATTAACAGCTCACCATATGTTAAAACGCTAGCGATAAGTTTTAGATACACCTGTAATTATTCTATATTTCTCATATTTTACAGTTTCACCTGTAATTTTACTGGTTTTATCTTCTTTTTTCAGTTATAACTGTAATACAAGAAACAGCTACTAAAAAGGAGTATATGATGAGCAAGTATATCTACAGAGATCACTATATTGAGAGAATACTCCCCTTTATTGATAAAGATATCATCAAAGTCCTAATCGGCATGAGACGTTCCGGGAAGTCGGTCCTTATGGAACTGCTCAAAGACCACCTGTTGTCTCAGGGAATCATGGAATCTCATATACTCTCATACAATTTTGAATCATTCGAAACCATGAATTATAGAACTGCAGAAAGCTTACACGAAAAGATCCAATCAGAGATCACTTCTCGAAACGAACGATTCTACCTCTTTTTCGATGAGATCCAGGAAGTACGGGACTGGGAAAAGGTGATCAATTCTCTTCGCGTTGATTTTGATGTCGATATGTATATCACCGGATCGAATGCAAGCCTTCTCTCTGGAGAACTTGCGACCTATCTTGCAGGAAGATATATTGAGATACCGGTCTACCCCTTCTCATTCAAAGAGTTCTCACAGCAGGTAACCCATCTAGGGATCACCTATTCTGAGGAGGAACTCTTTACCCAATATATTCGATTGGGAGGGATGCCATTTTTGGGTAATCTGGCCTTAGAAGAGGAACCAGTGATTCAATACCTGAGAGATCTCTATGGATCAGTCCTGCTCAAAGATGTCATAGAACGAAATAGGATCAGAGATGTAGCACTGTTGGAGCGGATTCTGATCTATATCATATCGAATATCGGAAGGACATTTTCGGCAAAGAATATCTCAGACTATCTGA
>CAZLZY010000510.1:0-672 GCA_964564075.1 uncultured Spirochaetales bacterium | reverse complement strand
GCAAAGAAAAGTCGCTCCTGAGACCGTGTACAACTATATCAAAGCCTGTGAACAGGCATGCCTGCTTCACAGGGTCCCACGTCAGGATCTGGTGGGGAAGAGAATCCTCAAGATCCAGGAGAAAATCTTCATCACGGATCATGGTCTGAGACAGGCTATCTACGGCAGGAACAATCTGGACATCGACCAGATTCTTGAGAATATCATCTATATGGAGTTTCTCAGGAGAGGTTATGAAATCACTATCGGGAAGTATCAGGACAAAGAGATTGATTTCGTTATAGAGAAAGGAAATCAGAGAGCATATTACCAGGTATGCTATCTACTTGCCTCTGAAGATGTCATCGAGAGAGAATTCTCAGTTCTTGAGCAGATTCGTGATAACTACCCTAAATATGTCCTGAGTCTCGACCAGTTCGATCTCAGTAGAAATGGCATCACCCATCGTAATATCAAAAAATTCCTTCTGGAAAACTGATTCGTCGGCACTTCCTCTATCCTCGTGATGTTGCATGATTAATTTGGATCACAACCCGTGGGTTATTTTTTCTCATCTGCGTTAAAAGACTGTTTTAAAATGATGCTTTTCCAAGTGCCGTTCATTGAGGATAATACAGTATCCTGAATCCGTATAAAAAATAAATAAAAACAAGCTCAACCTTTTGGTGTATA
>CAZLZY010000509.1:0-1632 GCA_964564075.1 uncultured Spirochaetales bacterium | reverse complement strand
GGAGTGTTCCTCTGATTTGCAGTGATCTCCTGATGCAGTTTTCGAGAGTTCTGAATCGCCTGCAGAAAATTCATATAGATCGTATTATGAGATGCGATGACGATGGATTCGTGGAACTTCCTTCCTGCAGCGAATACCTTCTCCAGATCCTGCTTATCGGCTTGTCCCTGTACGACCTCTACCCAGGTCTCTCTTTGGATCATAGCAGTATGGATCGTCTCTAGCTCCTCATCCGTCCCATTGATACAGGCAAGTCTTGCTGATTCGACCTCAAGAAGTTTCCTCGTCTGTGCTAACTCTAGGAGAGATGCTACATTCAGCAGAGAGAACCAATAGAGAGATTTACCGAGTTTCTCTGAATTGAACTCACAGATGAAGGTCCCTTCCCCATGTCTCGTCTCGACTATACCAGCTTGACCGAGGGCATGGATCGCTTCACGTAAAGGCATCCTACTGACACCCAATGATTCAGATAGCATTCGTTCATTCGGAAGACGTTCCCCTGGTTTGATCTGTCCAGAACGAATCTGGTTCATCAATTCATCAACGATCATCTCACTGATCTTACGTTTCTTCGCTATCTTGATCTCCATACGTATATCCTCTTTTGTGGTTCAGAAATAAGCTCATATTACCACTATATTATTAGTGAACGGTGATTCTGTCAAATAGTTCCGAAACAGGATCAATTAATATTTGACAAATTGGGAAAGTAGTGGTTAAATAGTATATATAAGTGGTATGATGAGCGTAACACTGATAGGGTAAGAACACTATACACCGGGTCAATCTTGAATTTGCTTATATTCCTATCCTACATTCCTTTTTGTATTTTTTGCGATTCTCATACACCTGTTCTCTCTTTTTTACAGGTGGCTACCTCTTGTAGGAAGATCGTTTTAAAATATATCTACTAACAACATCAGGCCCCGTATACGTTGTGTATGGGGCCTGTACTTCTCTTTTTCTGTCTAGGTATCCCTCGTAGGGGTCATTATTTTCAGACAAAGGGTCCTCTCCCCTTGACCGCTTTCTATAGTTTTATGATATAGTCGTGTATACTGTAAAGTAATAGTACATAAAAAAGTTAGGATCAATATGGCTTCAGACCTGAATGGAAATGAGCAGCTCAACACACCTCAGAAAGATACCTCTGCGAATTTTCGTATGACTCTACCTCGTAAATTGATCCTACAATGTCTCAAAGATGCTGAGAACTACCTTACTGCAGATGATATCTTCGTTACTCTCTACCCGGAATATCCCGGGATAGGACTTGCTACCATCTATAGGACCCTGAACCTTCTCGAAGAGCATGAGATGATCAATAAGGTGAATCTTGGAGATGGGAAAGCTAGATTTGCCTATCTAGAAGAAGATGATGCAGTGAAGAACTACCATCAGATGGTCTGTAAACGCTGTTTTAAGGTGATGAAGTTCGATGAGTTCACCGATTCAGAACTTAATTGTATCCGTGCCTGTCAACAACGGTATAGCGAGCAGTTCAAATTCAAGATCGAGAGTCATATCGTGCAATATTACGGATTATGTGAGGAATGTCAGAAGATCGTCTCTGAAGAATCATAATATGATTTTATAACATCTTTGCTAAAAGAACTCTCGAAAAACTGA
>CAZLZY010000508.1:573-1641 GCA_964564075.1 uncultured Spirochaetales bacterium | reverse complement strand
TTTTAATGTTATTTGTTACGTTTTAAAACGTATTTGGGGAGGTTCCCGAGTGGCCAAAGGGGGCAGACTGTAAATCTGTTGCAATAGCTTCGAAGGTTCGAATCCTTCTCTCCCCAAAAGCCTTTCATTTATTTGAAAGGCTTTTTTTTTCTTTGAGAGGCAACTTTTGAATCATATTTATGAACAAGGATTAAGATTCTCATGTGTACAATGTTCACACTGCTGCAAAGATGAACCAGGATATGTCTTTTTATCAGAAAAAGAGATATTAGAAATTCATACACATTTACAAATCACACAAGAACAATTCATCGAGACTTATTGTAAAAAAGTCCAGATGGGAACATTCTATATGCTTAGTATCATCGAACACCCAAATAATGATTGTATCTTCTTAACAGATTCAGGGTGTACTATCTATGAAATAAGACCTATACAATGTCGAAGTTATCCATTTTGGGCTTCATTAGTTGAAACTCAAGAAGATTGGGATCGAGAATCTAAAGAATGTCCAGGAATAAATAATGGAGATTTGCACAAAAAAGAAGAAATTGAAGAATGGTTGGAAAAAAGAAGAGCCAATCAGCCTAAAATATTCTATAATTAAACTGTAATGGCTAGAATCCCTGATTATATATTAGACCAAATAAAAGATAAGATCTCTTTATCTGACGTTATCTCAGAATACATCTCTTTAAAATCTAAAGGGGGACAGCTTTGGGGTTTATGTCCTTTTCATGATGAACAGACACCCTCTTTTACGGTACATGACGATAAAGGATTCTATCATTGCTTCGGTTGCGGGAAAGGTGGTTCGATCTTCAATTTCCTCATGGACATAGAACATTTGACTTTCATAGAATCTGTACAGAAACTTGCTGAGAAAGCTGGTATCGCTCTTGAAGAGGAATCTCCTGAACAACAAGAAAAACGTTCAGACAAACAGGCAATGTATGAGTTATACAAACGACTAGCTGCTAGTTTTCAGTATATTCTGAAGGAGAAGGATGAAGGCAAGAAAGCCTTAGAATACCTTCATACAAGAAAAATATCTGATAAAACGATTAA
>CAZLZY010000508.1:0-563 GCA_964564075.1 uncultured Spirochaetales bacterium | reverse complement strand
TTATCAACTGGGATATGCTCCTGCAGACCCAAATTGGCTCTATAGATTTCTCAAGAAGAAAAAATACACAGATGAGTTCCTGCAAATTTGTGGAGTGTTCTCCAAGAATAATCCTACTTATCCGATCTTTCGAGATCGACTCATGTTTCCTATTTCTGATCAATCAGGGAATATCATAGCCTTTGGTGGGAGAGCATTAGACAAAGATAATAACGCTAAATATCTAAATTCACCTGAAACGGCTATTTATCGCAAGAGAGAGGCTCTGTTCAGTCTGCATCAGAGCTTACCGGAGATCAAGAAACAAAACTTATTTATCGTATGTGAAGGATACTTTGATGTACTCGCACTCTATGAAGCAGGGATAAAGAACAGTGTGGCTCCTTTAGGAACAGCCTTCACACCAGAACAGGGAAGAAAACTAAAACGATATGCTGAAAATGGTACATTACTATTTGATTCTGATCATGCTGGGATACAAGCTACACGCAAAACCATTACGATTTTAGAACCCTTAGGGATAGATACCAATGTGATATCTATTGAAGATAAAGACCCTGCTG
>CAZLZY010000507.1:0-1660 GCA_964564075.1 uncultured Spirochaetales bacterium | reverse complement strand
GCGAAGTCATAAACAGAGGGACCTTCTTTTCGATTCAAAAATCATGAGAAGAATAGAAATGAGAGCGATCTTTGTCATTATTCTCATGAGAAATAAGTAAAAACACGTAGCAACTGATAGGCGTTTAAACATGATTAAAGGCCTATTCAATGTACACAAACATGTGCACAAAGCATAAAAAAAGCCGTACTTTCTATGAGAAAATACAGCTTCATAATGTTTATAATTTTTTTTAATATAAGAAATTATAATAAAGTTAGAAGGCGCCGACCGGATTTGAACCGGTGCATCGAGGTTTTGCAGACCACTCCCTTACCACTTGGGTACGGCGCCATATCGGGTTCCTACACTATCAGAAATGCTTTTTTATATCAAGATATTATGCTATGTTTCTGGGTATATGAAACCAAGAGTGTTACTTTTTCAACCTCCTATTTATGATTTTGGACTCTTCGACCTCTTTTTCAAGCCCTACGGGTTATTACGTATAGGTAGCTGGTTGGCTGATACAGGATATGAGATATCCTATCTGAACGCCATGGACTGGAGCGACCCGGTATCGATAGAGTCTTTTGGTCCTGTGAAAAGAAGGATGAACGGAACGGGAAAGTTCTTCAGACAACCTGCAGTTCTTCCTGTGAGAGTACCTCATATACCCAAACAGTATTCTCGTTATGGTATCTGTAAAGAGAGTATAGCTCAGGCTATAAAGATCGCAGACCCTCATGTCGTCATGATCACTACCGGAATGACCTATTGGTATGAGGGAGTCGTTGAAGCTGTAGCTGCAGTCAGGACTTATGCTCCAACTGCTAAGGTAGTCCTCGGTGGAGTCTATGCCTCATTGATGGCTGAACATGCCCTTCGTGTGACAGGGGCCGATGCTGTGGTCATAGGAGATGGAGAGGAGCAGTTACGTAGAGTTCTTGACTCCTTCTCGCTACCTGTTCCTATTCCCCATATTCCTCATTGGCCGATACTTCTGCCTTCTGCATGGAAGGGGACTGCTGGTGCTATTCGTCTCAATACCGGATGTCCTTTACATTGTGATTATTGTGCCTCAGATCAGATCTCCCCGAAATTCATCCAGGGGGATGCGGATTCTAGTTATGATTTCTTATCTAGGTTACGGAAGGAGTTCGATATCTCTCATATGGGATTCTATGATGATGCCTTATTGATGAAGAAAGATGAAGTTCTCATACCCTTCCTAGAAAGAGTCATTGCCTCTGAACATGACTGGAAGTTCTATACACCGAATGCTGTACATGTACGACTCATAGATGAGGAGATCGCAGCTCTCATGTACCAGTCAGGATTTCAGGAGATTCGTATGGGTTATGAATCATCCTCAGCTGACTTCCATGATGAACATGATCACAAGTTCACGATCGATGATTTTGGCGGTGCTGTTGATGCCCTGCATGCTGCTGGTTTCTCGAAGAGACAGTTGCCCGTCTATGTACTAGCAGGACTTCCCGGTCAACATCGATCTGAGGTAGCCTATTCGATCGAGATGGCTTCGAAAGCTGGTGTTGCGGTATCGATAGCTGAATACTCTCCGATCCCTGGAACTCCTTCCTGGGATGAGACGGTAGCGACTTGCGGATATTCTCTAGCAGATGAACCGTTATTACACAATAATAGTCTCCACATCACT
>CAZLZY010000506.1:0-1669 GCA_964564075.1 uncultured Spirochaetales bacterium | reverse complement strand
TTATAACTCATCAGGGAATACAGCAGGTATCCTGTTCCTCTTCAGTCATGGTTCGTGCGGGTGGCTCAATCTGCAGGAGTTCATAAAGTTCTTTCTGTTTCTTCGTGATCGGAGTAACATGACGAGCTTTCCCTCCATGGTGGTACTGATCAATACTGCTGAACTCTTTACACAGTAATTCCAAGGTGTACCTTCTGAGGGGCGTCGACTACGGTCTGCTGACCGGAACGAAGTCTTCTGAGTCCTATTCGATTCTTCAGATTCATAAAGGCTTTTTCCACAGAGTTTCGTTTCTTATAACGTCTGTGAGCTTCCCAGCAGTCTTTCTGGCTATTGGAAAGCAATACAAACATACCGTTCTTTCGCAGCTCTGATTCACTGTGCTTCAGGGGGCGAGCGGTGTATGAAACTGGTACATTCAACTTGGGTCTGCGCCGTTTTTTCCCCTGAGTATCATAGGTCGGTCGTGCATAGGGCTCCTGTACGCCCCAGTCAATAGAGAAATACTTCTCATACTGCTGGAGGTGTGAGCGTATGGGCTTATAGCCCAACTCACGCGCTAACCCCTTGACTAGGGATACCTCATGCTTCTGCTTATCAAGAGCCATTTGAGGGTTGTAGTAGATATGGGCTTGCAGGATAGTTGTTGAGCTCTCCTTTCCTTCCCCGTTGACCACATAAGACCAGGAGATCTTTCTGGTGATCGCATACAGCTCTTTATCCTCATCATACGAGGACAGATCTGCGAAATCATCAGAGGTAAGACCATCTATCAGGGATTTGATATACCCAACAGTGAGCGATCGTGCTGCTATGATGAATCGATAGTCCTTCTTTATCAGTACGGTAATATTATTGACCGAACAGTATCCCCGATCAAAACAGAACTCGGTATTCCGTACTTCTAGGCCATACATATTATGGACAAAATCATGCATGGTCGATACATCAGGTATATTGCCGTTATGGCTGCTGATGAATAAAGGGAGATGACTTTCAGCTCCGAAGGCTAACAGTACGTTAATCTGTGGCATCTGATCATGCTCTTTGTTCACTCCCCACCGGGCACTGCGTAGATACTGTGACATCGTGGAGAAGGATGATCCGTCAACACTGTAGGTGTCTTCTGTAGCCCTAAGGGCAGCCCAATCTGCTAAGAACTGATCTGCGTCCCTAAAAGTAGACAGTTATTGAAAACCGAGCCGCTTCTGGAGACAGAGGGTGCTTATATGAATAAAGTAGACTGCTGTAGAGATAGGAGTCCGAATCATGATAAAGAGGTTTGTATCAAACTTGTCCACCTTACTAGTCAGCCTTCACTGAAAGATATACTGAATAGTATACTTAGAAGTTTTTCTTGATGATATATACAACCAGATTATTATAAAGGATATTATTTTCAGAAGAAAAGATTACAGAACCTGATGATCCTCCTCTTGAGGACCATCTAGCTCATCTAGTGAAAGATCACTAATTCTGATAACAGCGCTTTCTACATAAAAACCCAAATAGCTGTTATTTATATATTCCGTTTCAACATATCTGAGAACAATCCGGCCGTTAACCGATAGCTCGACATATCCTCCGTATGCAATGATATCAACCTGATTTATCAATTCTTTTCCGACAGTAAAGTGATTGGATTGTATGATTTTATATAAGAAGGATT
>CAZLZY010000505.1:0-1677 GCA_964564075.1 uncultured Spirochaetales bacterium | reverse complement strand
CTTTCACTTGGGTCATTGACTTCCCACTCTTCGAGGCTGATGAAGATGGTAACCCGTCTCCTGTACACCATCCTTTCACCTCTCCTAAGCAGGAAGAACTCTATAAACTTGATGGATCAACCCAAGAGATCCTTTCTATTGATTCTGATGCCTATGACCTAGTTCTTAACGGAAGTGAGATCGGGGGTGGTTCTATCAGGATCCATGATCATGAGATACAGAATAAGATCTTCTCGATCCTCGGGATCGAAGATGCCGAAGCACAAGAGAAGTTCGGTTTCCTCCTTGAGGCTCTCCAGTATGGTGCACCACCACACGGAGGATTGGCATTAGGACTCGATAGAGTCATGATGCTCCTTCTGGGTACGGATTCTATCCGTGACGTCATTGCTTTCCCTAAGACTCAGAAGGCTACTGACCTCATGACAGAGGCACCAGGAACGGTTGCAGAAGAACAACTTGAAGAGTTATCGATCGATGTGTTCCTCTTCGATGAAGATGATGACGATGCATAGTTACGACGGGATCATATTTGATTTCAATGGTACTCTCGTATGGGATACCGGTCTCCATGAGAAGGCGTGGATAGCCTTCTCAGACAAGATCGGGAATCCCGTTGACGTCGAGACCTATTACCGTGATATTCACGGGAAGACTACAAAGAACATCCTTGAGATGCTACTCGGACATGAAGTGGATGAGAACGAGATCGCTGAACTCTCACGGGAGAAAGAGGCTTTATATCGTAAGATATGCCTAGAGAACCCCCAGACGTTCGTATTAGCACCCGGTGTTGAAGAGTTTCTTGACTACGTCAGAGCGAATGAGATCCCTATGAACATAGCCACTGCTTCTGAGATCGAGAATGTTGAGTTCTTCATCGAATATTTCTCTTTAGAGAAGTGGTTCGATATCAGCCGTATCGTATATGATGATGGGAAAGTGGCGAACAAACCTGAACCTGATATCTATATTCAGGCCGCAAAGAATCTAGGGATAGCTCCAGAACGACTGGTAATGATCGAGGATTCCTATTCAGGTATCGTTGCGGCAAGCAGATCAGGATGTGGGTATCTTATTGCTACTGGAGAACCCACAAGGAATCATCAGAATATCTCTAAGCATCCAGAAGTGGATCAGCTCATCGTTGATTTCTCAGAGATCGACAAGACTATGCTCTGCTAACGATCTTCCCATAAACTCTTGGCGATACAGACCATATATTCCTCATCCTCACGAACAGCACTGATCGTATGCCAGCAGGTACCGGTGCTTGTATCGTATCGTGAGGAGACCGTGATCAGATCATCGGTATAGGTCTCTTTCAGATAATGGATCTCGATACCGGCAGGTTGTCTCCTGTCTCGAAAAGTTGAGGACATGGATTCTAAGCACCATTCGCTGTATACGATGTTATTCACGTGCTTGTTAAGATCCGAATCACGATAGAGGACGATCGGCTGGTAGGTGAATGTCTCTAAATCCGTATCTTCAGGGAGTTTGAGTTTCTTGATGGGGGCTATGTGCATAGGGGCTGAATCCACCCAACTGAAATCGGTGATAGATGATATCGGTAATGGTCTATGTTCGATCAGATCGATAATACACCAGTAGGTGGCTGCAGTGAAGACTAGATTCTCAGCCTTATCATAGGCTTTGAAAAATCTCGGGACGACA
>CAZLZY010000504.1:0-1686 GCA_964564075.1 uncultured Spirochaetales bacterium | reverse complement strand
CCTATCCTACAATAGTCTTCTTTGCGGGATTACAGGGTCTTCCTGAAACGCTCCTAGAAGCAGCAGAAATAGATGGAGCCTCTAGATGGCAGCAGTTCTGGAACATCATCATTCCGTTTATGAGACCATTATTGTTGATGACTTCAATGATAGGTATCATGGATATGTATAGGATGTTTGATAGTATCATGGTCATGACCGAACAAAATCAAATATATCAAGCAGAAAACCTGATGATGTACAGTTACCGAATTGGTATGAGCATTCAACGTTTGGGGCGTGCGAATGCTACTTCAATCCTTACCGTTATCGGTATACTCGTAGTGCTTATTCCATTCTTAAGAATTACCTATAAAAGACAGATGGGTCAGGAGTAGAAAATGAGATATATTAAGAACCCACTGGCAAGAGCTATTGTGATATTCATGCTGTCTTTCTATGCGTTCTTGTGTGCTATGCCATTTATTTGGACGCTCCTTCAGTCTCTGAAGACAGTTGCACAAGCATTCGCAAGAGAACCCCTGATCATTTTTGAACCAACATTCAAGAACTACTCTAACCTCTGGTTAGAGTCAACCCCTACAAACTTAGGTTTCCTGAGTCTTATTATCATGGGAATGTTCGCTGGTGTGATCCTCCTGATGGTCTTTGCTGACCAATTACCTTTCCCTAAAGTTGCTGTAAGAGGAATAGGGGCTATATTAATACTCGCTATTATTTTCATCATACCAAAGATCATTGATACTACTGTATTCTATGACTACTTTCTAAACTCAGTTATCGTTACTGTTGGAGTCGTTGTGATATCAATGGCTGTAGGATCTCTAGCAGGGTACGCATTAGCACGATATAAAGGTTATCTTGCAGTTGTCATTCTTATTACTGCTCTAGGATTTAGAGCATTACCAAGAATGGCCTTTGCTCTACCTTTCTATTCTATAGGCCAAGCTACAGGTCTTCATGATACCTATTTTATGTTAATCATCGTTATGGTCGCAGTAAATCAGCCGTTCTCGATCTGGATGTTGAAAGCATTCTTTGAAGAGATTCCTAAAGAGATCGAGGAATCTGCTCGAATAGATGGTCTAGGGCCTTTAGGTGCATTCTTACGGGTAGTTGTACCGACAGCCTGGCCAGGACTCATTTCAACAGGATTATTCTCAATGTTACTTGCATACCATGAGTTCTTGATTGCAAGAGTGTTAACTCAATCGAAATGGACGCTCCCTGTAGCTATAGCACAGTATACAGGAGGAGAGTCTCCTGGGCATGTGACCATTGCAGCAGCAGCAGCAGTCTCTGTGACGATCCCTATCATAATTCTTATCATTATCTTTCAGAAACATCTTGTGAAGGGATTAACGGGAGGGGCGGTAAAAGGATAGTGGTTTAAATTTAGAAAATTACGATCAACGTTTTTTTTGATCGTGTTTAACCCTTTATTGGGGCTGTTGCAAAACTAAAAAATTGTAATAGCTCCATCTTATTTTTATACATAATATTCTTTAACTATGCTGGGCCCATTGAACTAAACCGCTGCGCGGTGGATCAAGAAAGAGCCCTACACTTAAGTTGATGAACTATAGGGGATAGGAATACACTCTATAATGGTTTTATGCGCTTATAGCGCAAAATACCATTAATAAGGAGTGTTTGAATGACACACAACCAGGCCAAGAAACAATT
>CAZLZY010000503.1:0-1688 GCA_964564075.1 uncultured Spirochaetales bacterium | reverse complement strand
AGTGCGGGACTTGATCTGCCTTACGTAACATTAGGATAACTGAGTACCCACACAAAGTGACGAATGGCCAAAACTAGCAATATATGCCATTATGAGAAGAGTTTTTTTCATTTTTTACCGATCCACTTTTTATAATAATTTTTTTTAATAATTGAACATTATAACAAGTTTGGCAGTTATTCAACTACAAAGCCTAGGAGACAGGTGAGTTTTAATAGACTTTTACTGTGGTAAATTCAACTTTAAAAGATTTGCTGCATCATCTAGCAAGACTCGTGAATGGTGGTTGACTTTAGCATTGCTGGGTAGTTAAACACCTCTATGGAACCGCTGTTTACTGCGATTAGGAGGCTCAACGTGAGAACAGGAAATGGTTATTGTCAGGTACTGGTAAGGATCATCGACATGCGAAGTTCTCCCTGATCGATCAAGATTATATTCTCACACTCTTGAAACAGGCAATAGAAATATAATGATGGACTACTCTTTCATCTAGAACTCAGCCCCTCATGTATGATCCTGTCCTATAACCTTGCTAATCCCTATCCCATGCATTACACTATCGTTAATAAAACTTCCGAGTCAGCTTATCCTAAGGCACATGCTATGGATAGTCGACCGATAAAGGTTGCCTAGGAAACTGGTACCCTTCCCGTGTTTGGAAAGGAAGCGATGTTTACAAGACGAAGGATCTCTTTGCGTATCACATGTATACTAATCTCTTTGATAGCACTAACATCAGTGTCGGCTCTTGAAGTCACCCTGAATCAAGGGGATACTGATCTATTCTCCCATGCCATATTATCAGAGATGATCTATCCGATCCCTACAGGAATGGTGAGCGATCAGCAGGAATCAGGTATCGTACTCTCACGATTATTCCCTCCACTCCTAGATGCTTGGAAGATCTCGATCGATGGGCTCACCATTCATGCTGATTCTTTAGTAGAGACACTAGAACACTCCTACCTGCTCTCATCGGGGAAGGAATGGTCTGTGTACCTCCCAGGGTATCCTATCATCCGTGATGCCTCCTCTATCGATATCAGCGGAGAGCTCCTTACTGATAAGGAACTCGAAGTTTGGATCAGCTGGGAGGGTACTGATGAGCTTAAAGAGGAGATCTTAGGTTTCGGTAAAACTCATGGTATCGAGATCACCGTATTAGATATTCCCAATCCTGAATCAAGACTTACCTCAGTGATTCGAGGTGGTGGGGAAGCTCCTGATATCATCATGAGCTCACCGGGAAAGCTCCATACCCTTGTAGAATCAAAGGCGTTACAGCCTATTCCTCAATATCTATCTTCAGGTCTAGACCCTAGAGGGAACGAAGCCTTCTCCTATGAGGAGAAGCAATGGGCTCTACCCTTCTACTATGATTCTCAGCTGTTCTTCTATAATCCAGAACTCATTGATCTAAGCGCCTATGCTACGATGACCCTATCAAAACTTGAGGGCGTAGCGGCAAGTCTCTCTACAAAAGTCCCGCTTCCCCTGACATGGAATGCCTATTCAGTATTCTGGCTGTTACCCTTCGAATACAGTTTTGGGAAAGAGAACCTAGTTAACGATCAAGGACTCATCACCGTGAATGATACCCCGACGAAGAGGGCATTAGATTATATCGTGAACTTGAACAAGACAGATTATTTCAGACCAACAGAAAAAGATGCTATGATCTCCCT
>CAZLZY010000502.1:0-1690 GCA_964564075.1 uncultured Spirochaetales bacterium | reverse complement strand
TGATATTCCCGTTCGTCTGGATGCTTGCGACCTCGTTCAAGCAGGGGGCGGATGTCTTTAATCTTTCGCTCCTACCGAAGAACCCTACTATAGGGAACTATATAAGACTCATAGAGAACAGCCACTTTCCGATATGGTTCCTCAACTCGATCATTGTCGGGATGTGTGTGACGATGTCTGTACTGATCTTTGATTCCCTTGTCGGTTTCACCTTGAGTAAATACCAGTTCAGAGGAAAGAAGGTCGTGTTCTTACTGATCCTCTCAACGATGATGATCCCGACTGAGATGCTTGTAATCCCTTGGTTCGTCATGTCAAATCAGTTGAATTGGCTAGACTCCTATTGGGGGATCATGTTCCCCGGTCTGATGTCTGGATTCGGTACGTTCCTCATGAGACAGTTCTTCTCAACGGTCCCTGATGATCTGCTTGATGCGGGTAGGATCGATGGTCTTAATGAGTTCCAGATCTGGTATAAGATCGCTATGCCCTTGGTGAAACCCGCTTTGGCAGCACTTGCGATCTTCTCGTTCATCGGTAACTGGAATGCCTTCATGTGGCCCCTTATCGTATCGAACAAGATCAATATGTATACCCTTCCTGTTGGTCTATCCTTCTTCAACGGAGAGTTCCAGTCTCAGTGGGAGATGGTCATGACAGGAGCCTCGATAGCGACAGTCCCTGTGTTCATCATCTTTCTGATCTTTCAGAAACAGATCATACAGGGAATAGCACTCACTGGAGTAAAAGGATAATAAGGAGTTACCTATGATTC
The DNA here is from genome assembly GCA_964564075.1 of uncultured Spirochaetales bacterium. Taxonomy (GTDB): domain Bacteria; phylum Spirochaetota; class Spirochaetia; order CAKZLE01; family CAKZLE01; genus CAKZLE01. The sequence continues at coordinate 915 of CAZLZY010000502.1, read as the reverse complement.
AGGATCTTTCTATAATTGATTTTCATTGTCACTTTCCCGTAAAGGGTGATTGGTTTCCCGATAGCGATATGCCAGAGAAGAGAGAGTTCAATACTACTGGTAGTAGAGATCATGGTGAGGTATGGAGAAATGCCTTCAATTTCCCTAAACCAGAACCTGCTGGGACTGATCAAGAGATGGCTGATCTCTGGTATGCCGATATGAGTGCTAAAGGACTCGAGAAAGTCGTCTTCGTCTCAGGAGGCGGTAATGAGCGACTATCTAAGATCGTTGCGATGCACCCCGATAAGTTCTTAGGTTTTGCCCATAACAATCCCGAGAGTCCAGATGCTGCACAGCAGTTGGAGTTCGCACTCGGTACCTTGGGGATGAAAGGCTATAAGCTCCTTGGACCTCTTGTCGACACCCCTCTCTCCGATAAAAGATTCTACCCTCTCTGGGAGATCTGCCAGAAATATAACGTACCGGTATTGATCCACTTTGGTCTTCTCGGTGCAGCCGGTGGGATGCCTGATGGTGTGAATATCAGCCCCCTGAGTATCACTGAAGTGACAAAGGACTTCCCAAAAGTCAACTTCGTGGTCCCTCATTTTGGCTGTACCCACATGGGTGATCTTCTGCAACTCTGTTGGACTAGACCGAATGTCTATGTTGATGGTTCCGGATCTAATCAATGGGTCAGATGGATGCCCTTCCCCTTGAGTCTAGAGGATGTCATCAAGAAGTTCGTTGAGACTGTGGGACCTGGTCGTCTTATATTCGCAACAGACTCAAGCTGGATGCCAAGAGGTTTTGCAAAGATCTATCTCGAAGAACAACACAAGATCTATAGATTCCTCGGTCTGAATGACGAGGAACTTCAAGCGGTCTTCTCTAAGAATGCAGAATACCTATTAGGTCTATGATGCCTAGTTC
>CAZLZY010000501.1:0-1690 GCA_964564075.1 uncultured Spirochaetales bacterium | reverse complement strand
AGTTCTTTATGCTCATTGTCGGGTTCTTCTATCTCAGAGGAGTCCATGTTCTTTGATAGTGTTACCTCTAGATCTTTCATTACTTCCAAGATGAGTTCGTCTGCTTTCTTATACATAGCTGTTCACCTGGAGTTCACGGTCCTTGAATAGGTAATGTTTAGGTATGAATGTTACAGGAACATCCCTAGTGATACCATCCCGATTCTTCAATACTAACAGCCAATGGTTGATACTCAGATCTATGGTACCAGAGCTCTCATGAACTTCTTTATAGATAAATGCTGCAAAGTCTGCATCCCGTTCGATCTGCCCTGAATCTCCTAGGTCTGAGAGGTGAGGGCGTTTGTTCTCACTATCTCTTCTTAACTGGGCAAGTGCTACGATCGGGATATCTAGATTACGGGAGAGGTTCTTCAGTTTGATAGAGACCTCGGCCACCTGTTCATGACGTTTCTGACTTTGAGATGATCGAATCTGCTGGAGATAATCAACAAAGAGGATTTCGATACCATGTCTTCTTTTCATCTCTCGAGCTTTTATTACCAGGGTATCTATCGACATATTCGGTTCGTCGTAGATGAAGATACCCCGAACAGAAAGTTCATCCTGAATAAGTTGGATAGAGGCGAGATCCTTGCGAGAGAGAAGACCACTGTTCACCTTCATACTGTTTATCTCACCTTTGAGGGAGAATAACCGCTTTCCCAATTCTTTATAAGAACTCTCAGCTGAGATAACACCTACGGGTCTGTCAGTAGCTGCGATGAAGTTCATCATAAGGGCAGTCTTCCCCTGACTCGGACGTGCTCCGAAGATATAGAGCCTTCGCGGTTGGAACCCGAGGGTGGTATCATCGAGGAGATGGATCCCAGATGTGATCCCCTGAATATCACCATCACGGTGATAAGCTGCCTCAATCAACTCGGAGGTCCCTTGCAGAATTTCAGCGGTATTCTTGATAGAATAATCACTGAAGGATTCTAGCGTATCGATGGTCGTGCATAAACTGCTTACTGCCGCTGCCGCCCCGAGATGAGGGGATTCAAGCACTTCAGAACATGCTTTCTCTATGATCCTTCGCTGATAAGCCTCAACGATCTGCTGTTCATGGTATTCCCAGTTGATCGGGGTGACATTATCAGTGAGAGAGGCGATTCTGCTCGTCTCCTGAGTAGGCATACAGCCGGCAAGCGATATGATATCGATATCTGAATTCTGGTCGATGAGCCTATGCATATAGCTTAAGACTTCTCTACAGAATGGAGATGATAGGTGTTCTGCTCGAATCTTCGTTGCATAGATGATCGAGTTATCAAGAAAAATTCTGTGCTACAATCTGTGCTACACGTGGATTATTCTATAACGATGATGAAAAAACAAAAGTAAGTAAAACCTTGTTATAAAAAAAGAAATAAATGATATTCGGGATGGTGAGATTTGAACTCACGGCCCCGTGGCCCCCAGCCACGTACGCTACCCCTGCGCTACATCCCGATTATTTCATAGAAAAAATACCATATATCAAGAGATACTGTCAACTAAAAGCTCTTTTAATGCTTATCCTAATAACAAACATGGCCCCTAGAGACCTTAAAAAGCTCTAGGGATCATGTTTGTTTCTTATTCTTATTAACTAACCGGTTCTCTTTCTTTATATTCCGTATGAAGGAGTTTGTGTGATACATGGCTC
>CAZLZY010000500.1:0-1692 GCA_964564075.1 uncultured Spirochaetales bacterium | reverse complement strand
CTATGACCTCCGGGTTATGAGCCCGACGAGCTGCCAACTGCTCTACCCTGCGACGTGAGTGTTAAGTTATAGAAATAACCCAAAAAGGTCAATAGGTTCTCAATAATAAGTGAAAGGACTTTTTGAGACTCTTTTACAACGAGGGAAATACGGGCATTAAAGTCCAAATGGTGATAATGCTCCTCTTTAGGATATTTAATGAAGAGATGTTCTAGTCAGGGTAGAGATTAGATGGTACAATTCTTGAACTGACTGAAAACCTCAGTTTTTCAATCAGTGATCATAAAGAGTTAAAAAGAAAAAGTATGACAATAATTCAATTTCTCACATCCTATCTCATATATTGCCTATTATCTGCAGTCGTTGTAGGTGTTATCGTATGGGTCTTATCGTATAGACACTTCAAAAAAAAATATCAACGAATCATAAAACAGTCAGATATACAGATGCGTATGTCATTAGAGGGCGAGAAGCTCCTCTATAAGAGTCTACTCGATCATGTATCTGATGGTATCGTTCTCATGGATCAGGATTTCTCGATCATTCAGGTGAACAAGAGCTTTCTGAATATGTTCGAATATGCTGAGAGTGAGTTACTTGGGAATCCATTATATCAGTACATACTCTCTGCTGACTCTGAGAAAGAGGATACGATAGGTTCTCTATTCAAGATCGATGAAGATACCTATGAAGCGGTGCGAGTGAGAAAGAACGGAGACCCCATCATAGTGAATATAACGACATTCACTATCGAACTTCCTACGAGTGATGGTCATAGGCCTTTCATCTGTTCACAGTATTCAGATGTGACAGAGACGGTCAAGAAAGAGAAGAGGATAACAGAGCTTGCCTATTTTGATTCTCTGACCTCTCTTCCCAACCGATATCTTCTTGAAGCAAAGGCATCAGAGATGCATATCCAGGGGAAAGATAGCCAGTTCTCTTTCGTATTCATGGATCTCAATGGGTTCAAACATATTAATGATACACTTGGGCATGACTATGGAGATGCTCTTCTTATCGCATTCAGTAAACGAGTGAAGGGGAATATCAAGAAGGACGACTTCTTGGCAAGGATCGGAGGTGATGAGTTCGTACTATTGCTACCAAACACGCCAAGGGAGCGAGCCTATAAAGTAGTCGAGAGGATCCATGGATTATTGGAGAATCCGTTCATGATCAAGGGACAGAGGATCTTCATCGGGGTAGCTGCCGGGATCACTGGATACCCAGAGGATAGTGAATCTATAGAAGAGTTGCAGCGATTCGCTGATATCGCGATGTATACGGCTAAGCAACAGAAGCTCCCCTATCTGTATTATGATGAAGAGATGAAGACTCATTATCAGGAGAAGCTGACCTTGGAGCAGAACCTAATATCTGCTTTGAAGGAAAAGAATGAGATCCTTCTCCATTATCTTCCTGTCATCGATTTCTCTGATTACTCAGTCGTCTCAGTCGAAGCGCTCTGCCGGTGGAATCATCCGGAGCTGGGGTTGATCCCTCCATCGAAGTTCATCCCTATCGCAGAGGATTCACAACTGATCTATGAACTTGGTGCTTATGTACTGAAGCGAGCCTTCAAGCAGGCCTATACCTGGCATCAGCAAGGTTATGAATTCTTAGTGTCTGTGAACCTCTCAGCAAAAGAGGTACTACTTGCCGGCACCCTCACCTTGATCAAAAGACTTA
>CAZLZY010000499.1:0-1693 GCA_964564075.1 uncultured Spirochaetales bacterium | reverse complement strand
GTAGCGAAGATCACTTCAATAGAAAGACACCCCGAAGCTGATAAGCTCTATATCGAACAACTTGATCTAGGTAATGGCGAAGAGCGACAGATCGTTTCAGGTCTAGTCCCATTCTACAAAGAAGAGGAACTCGTTGGTCAGAACATCATCGTTGTGTATAACTTGAAACCTGCTAAACTTCGAGGTGTGAAGAGCCAGGGAATGCTTCTTGCTGCAAGTGCAAAGGATGCTGATGATGTTGAGACTGTAGAAGTAGTGTTCGCCCCAAATGCTCAACCTGGAGATAAAGTGAAACTATCTGGAGTAGAGGTTGTTGAAGAGAAAAGACGAATCAAGATCGATGCGTTCTTCGAGGTCCCTATAGTAGCTAAAGACCATGCAGTCCTCGTAGGTGATACTGCACTGGAAGCTGCTGGTGAACCACTTAAGACACATGTCGTGAAAGATGGAGAAGTAGGTTAATAGGTAACATGTCATTGAATATAACGCCGATAGCAATAGAAGGGTTATCAAATGAGGATAACCCGTTCCAAACTCATTTCTGGGCGGCTGTTAAGAAAATGAACGGTTGGGAAGCGAAAGCTTTCTCCTATCACATAAATACGTGTGAATTTCAGGTACTAGTACTCATAAAGAGGTTGTTCTTGAGATTTTCAGTTGCCTATATCCCCTATGGTCCTGAAGGGATTCAAGATCTGAAGCAATTGAGAATGATATCTGATGCATTAAAGAAAGAGCTCCCGAAAGGGTGCTTCTTTCTGCGTTGTGATGTTCCTTGGCAAGATCAGAAAGAATCCTTACCCAAAGGGATAAAAAAGACAACCTATCCTATTCAACCGGAAGGAACGGTGCTAGTACCCCTTTCTGGTGGGCCTGATGAAGTATTCTCACATTTTAGGACCAGAGCAAAAAGAAATATAAGAAGATCAAAAGATGAGATTCTTATCACTGAATGGGATGGGGATCAAAAAGAGTTAAAAGCATGGTATGAGACGTATACCTATACTTCAATAAGAGATGCCTTCACTCCAAGATCTAAAGCCTATATGGAGAATATATTAGAACTTGGTAAACGAGGAGATTCAGGGGTCGAAAGTCGTCTGTATCTTGCATGGATAGGAGGCTCTGTGATTGGAGGTAATATAGTCCTATATACTCCCAAAAGAGCTCTTTATCTCTTTGGTTCTTCACGACATGAGTATGTAGCAGCTTCACCCTCATATGCACTCCAATGGTATACCATACAAGATGCTGTGAAACGAGGTTGTGAAACTTATGATCTCTATGGAATCGCTCCTGAGAATGAAGAAGACCACCATCTACACTCATTGAATATGTTCAAGACCGGGTTTGGTGGTGAGAAAGTCTATCGAGCAGGTTGTTTTGATAGTGTACTTAATCCCTTCATCTATTATACCTACAGAGTCGTTGAGACCATCCATATGGCTAGTGCTAGGGGATAGTTAAGTCTCCCAATTTCATAATAGCATCTTTAAAAGCATCTCCACGAGCGAACTCATGGGCAAAATATTCGAAAGAAGATGCCCCTGGTGATAACAGAATAACCGATTTGGATTTCACCTCTCTCATCGTTGAGAAGACTGCCTCCTCCATAGAATTAAAAGGGCCATGATAAGCGATGTTATGTTCATTGAGTATCGGCATAAGTTTATCTGTATAACTTCCTGAGAGA
>CAZLZY010000498.1:0-1700 GCA_964564075.1 uncultured Spirochaetales bacterium | reverse complement strand
TCGAGCTGCTTCAGGGTTGACTTTGAAGTCATCTATAATGAGTTTGGTCACATCATTAAAATCTACCCTACTTCTGTGCTCTTTTGCTAATCTCTGCCTGATCACATCACTTGCAAAGGCTAACTGCGTATCATTCATCAAACCGGCAAGAGAAACGAACAGCGTCAATGCCTGATCTTCCCAATCGGTTGCAGGGAGTATCTTCTCGATCGCAAGCTCTCTTCTCTCTTTCATCTTCGCAACATCCTCAGCCTGATACTCTTTCTCAGGATCAAGCCCTACTCGAACATATTGTTCTGCAGGTGCTTCAGATTTTTTCATCTCCCGCAGGAGTCTGTTGATGAACTCTGCTTCCAATCTGTCATCTTCTAGGGGTGTCTCCTGACCTGGATCCTTCTCTAAGTCCCATAACAGGTTCCCATATTGGAATGAGTTACAGAATATCGGAGCCTTAGCCAGATTCTTGAAAGGTACTTTCATCACAGGGCAGCCCTTGGTGAACTTGAAAGGAGGCGCCAGCTCTGTTTTTGTCAACTGAGCATTCGTCATGAAACCTGCTCGATCAGTGCCCATAAGAGTATATTCAAACAGAGGCTTATTTCCCAATGTCTGGGAAGCTCTCATATACACATGCTTTCCATCGGTTATATTAATGAAAGATCCAGCATATCCGAAGAGAGCAGTCTCTCTGACTGGAGTATCATCCTCAACTATAGGTCTTAATGATCTTCCCTGCATATCTTTCGGTATCTCACAATCAAAGAAATCTAATAGTGTTGGCGCTATATCTATAGTCTGAGCCAAAGCATCTCGCTTTCCGGTCTTCTTCACCCTTGGGTCCCAAAGACAAAATGGTATATTCACCAGTTCGTTATAACAAGGCATCACAGATTTTGCCCACCAGTCTCTTTCACCTACGAGCAGACCATGATCAGTATTCACGATCAGCATAGTATCTTTCCACATATCGTGGTCATCCATGAAATTCAAGACCTTACCTAGATTACGGTCACACATCGATGTAAGGGCTCGGTAGAGAGCCTGTGCATGTTTTACGATCTCTTCACTCTCATCACATACTCCATAAGGTGGAGAGTTGAAGAAGGGTCCATCATATTCATCTTTATAGAGATCTATGAACTCTTCAGGGACATCAAAAGGTTCATGTGGATCGAAAGTCTCTATTTGCAGGAACCAGTTATCCTGATCCTTATTATTCTCAAGGAATTCCAGACCTTTCTTGAAAGTGTTATTCTGTGGATAACAATCCTCTGACATGATCTTATCCCGATTCTTCCAGTAATTACTCCACCATCTAGGGTGGGTGAATTCACGCATGGTAGGTATATGCTCAGGAACTTCTGCATCCTCGACCTTACCAACCCAAGAATCCGATACCTGTCCACGGACACACTCCCATGATGAATATCTTCTATGATAAGTAGCCCCACCATCATCCCAATAATGCAGGTGGTCACTTACGATATGAGTATATACCCCACTATCCCTTAGGATCTCAGGCATTGAATCATCAAAGGGTTCTACAGGACCCCAGGATCTATGAAGGAAATTATATCGTCCTGTATGCAGTTCTCTTCGAGCGGGCATACAAGGCATGCTGCCCGCATAGAAATTATTGAATACAGTACTCTTTTCAGCTAATCGTTTGAAATTATCGGCTTTTGTTTCCGTATCCCCAT
>CAZLZY010000497.1:0-1702 GCA_964564075.1 uncultured Spirochaetales bacterium | reverse complement strand
TCTCCATGATAAGAGTTCAGCTGATTCTATACGTCATTAACTTAATATGAGTAAGAAACAGTTCAAGGCTGCGGTCGGCACACTATACAAGATGAGAAGGATCAAGATCCTTCAGAACAAGATTGAGATGTTTTCTCGGAAATAGTGTAACACAGGTTACAGACTATCTTCTCTGTCCCTATTATATTCATGCTATAGTAATAATATAAACAGAGGAGATAAGTTATGGAATATAAGACAATAGATGTATCTGATCCTACGAAGTTAGTAAAAGATGTGAATCCCCAAAAGATCTATGTAAAAGAAGAGGGGACTATCGTACATATCACCCTGAAACCGGAAGGACACCTTGCTACACACAAGACACCAGTCAATGTGGTCTTCTTCGTATTAGAAGGAGCGATCAAGATCTTATTGGGAGAAGAAGAGAAGGTCTTCACTGCTAATCAGATGATCGAGAGTCCAGCTCATATCCCTCATGCTCTGACTAATGTCAGTAGTGATTCAATAGCAAGGATCCTTGTCATCAAGATGCCAAGTCCATAGACACCCACTTAGCACCTCTTACGAGGTGCTAAAGTTTTCTAGAGAGTCTTGATCTGAGGATTCTCTCCATACACCCCAACATAGGCTCCACGCTTTGCAGCAGGGCCTTCACTATGGGCAAGCATCCACTTGTTCTTCATCCAGAGTTTATCCTTTGGACCTTGAGCAAGCGGAGTGTTCGTTCCTTCAGGTAATAGGATAAGAGCCTTGAACTGATTCTCATCCACCCTACAGGGAGCAAGATGAAGAGTCGTTGCATAGATCTCGAGTAAGGTTCCTTTAGGAACATAGAAGTATTCAGTAAGGTCCGAGTTCCAACCGAGCGTGTCATCTACATCCTGTAGTTGTCCAAGCATCAGCACCATATCGGTAACAGCACCCATGACTTCACTCGAGCTATGATATTCCATACCATTGAGTAAGGTATTATATCCATAACAACATCCAACCTGGACTCGGAACTCTCCGAAGATCTCTCTACCGATGATCCCGACAGCTGGTATCTGCTTTAACCTGTCATTAGATGCCTCATACATCGTTCCCTCTGAAATCTCAAACATCGTCTGTGTAGTAGAGAATAGTTCTTCGACCGGGATCAAAGGATAGACCTTCCCATACTCAGTGAACTGAGGATCCTCTACTGAATGAATCGTTATCTCAGGGTTCTTCTCTCTTAGCTGTTCTAACATCTTCTCAAACCTTCGAATATCTTTTTATAGGAACTCTTTTTCTTGAAGAATACGGGAGGTTCTCCCCAAGGTGCAGGTACGGTGACCGTAGTTCCACCTTCATACTCTTTACCTGTCCACAGATGGATCCAAGTTTCTTTAGGCAGTCGTACTGACCAAGTCTTCCTATGCTTAGTGATGACTGGGGCAACAAGAAGGTCCTCCCCATACAGATACTGATACGGCCACTCTTCAAGAGACTTCCTCTCCTCAGGGTAGTGCATATGAGTCATCCTCATCGGAGGGATACCGGTCTTCTGATACTCTTCATTAAGTGCCACATGATAGGGTTTCAACGCGGCATAGACTCGTGTCATCTTACCGATGGTATCAAGGATCTGATCATCGCTGTCGAACTGTACATTATTCTGAGGTCTGTTCCCTTCATGGGATCTCATGATCTGTGTGAATGCAGCATACTCTGACCA
>CAZLZY010000496.1:0-1708 GCA_964564075.1 uncultured Spirochaetales bacterium | reverse complement strand
GTCCCATGAACTACGAGACTATACGGAAGGAATATATAAACGAGGAAGAAGAGCAATAGTAAGATCTTCGCCCTAGGATCGAATCGGTGAAGGAAGCTATTCCCATAGTGATAGAGCGTCATCTGCATAGCCTACGCTCCTTCAGGATCTCACCGGCTTTCATCTCTATGATCCGATGAGAACAGGCTTCTGCTATTCTCATATCATGGGTGATGATAATGACTGCATCAACCTGCTCTCTGAGAAGATCCAATATCTTCGCATAATCATCTAGAGAGATCCCGGAATCTGTCTCATCTAGAATACATATCTTACGGTCTAGCAGATAATAGACAGCTGCCTGCAGACGTTTCCTCTTTCCATAACTCATGATCGCAGGAGGTTGTTGCACATCCCCTAGACTAAAAAGCTGTGCTGCTTTATCAATACGAGAAGCCACCTCCCTACGCGATAGTCCCATCCGAGTCAGACCTAGCTTCAGTTCATCGTGAATGGTGGGTAGGAATATCTGGAAATCTGGGTTTTGAAAGAGATACCCGGTATATCTGAGAAGATCATTCTCCGATGAGATGATCATCTCTTGCCCCTTTCGTATGAAGATCTTTCCCTCATTCGGTCGGATCAATCCACAGAGGATCTTACAGATGGTACTCTTTCCAGAGCCATTCGGGCCATACAATGCGAGAACTTCCCCCCCATATAGGGTCAGTGCCTCTATAGATAGAAGAAAGTCATGGCTTTGATGCTTATAGGTAAACTGAAGCCCTGTCGCATGACATATGGCCTTCTCCTGAGCATACATGACCTCAGGTAGTTCTATCTGAGGTAGTTTATCTCCAAGTATCTGTAAGGACTGCTCTCTACCGGAGAAATCAATATGGTTCCCTGCTTCACTCAGATTGATCACTCCAAAACGATCACCATAAAGTTCATACAGATCAATATCTTTTGAGGCTAAGATGAGGACACTCTTCTCTCTATCCTTCATCGATCTCAGGATCTTCTCTCTCCAATAGATATCAAGCTCTTCAAAAGTCTCATCTAATATCCAAAGATCGGGATCGACAGCATCAAGGACTGCCATGAGTAGCCGCTTCTTCTCCCCTCCAGATAGGGCTGCAGGATTACTCGAGCGATACTGTTCTAGATCATAGAACGCTATAACTCGTTCCAGTCTTGAACCGATCTCATCAAGAGAGATATCTAGATGCTCAAGAGGAAATAGGATCTCATCTTCACATACCGGCATGAATAATTGTTCTTCAGGATCCTGGAAGACGATACCCACCTTTGAAAGTAGTTGATGGGCTTGGGTATCACGAACCGATTCTTCACCAATGGTCATCTTCCCGGTGAGGGTCCCTCCCTGATACATAGGGATCAAACCTGCAAGAAGTCTACATAGGGTAGTCTTCCCACTCTCAGGTCTCCCATACAGAACATGGATCAAACCCTCTTTAATATTGAAAGAAACATCAGAGAAGATGTTCTCTGTTGGTTTTGAGGTATAACTATGGTATTTGAAGGTAAGGCTGTTGATTGCTGCTATGTATTCCATGATCAACTCAAACAGTAATAGGTTATAGGGGTTTTGTCTAGGACAAAAAGAGAGCTTCATGATGAAGCTCCCTCTCTATAGTAAAAATAATCCTATTATTTCTTTATCAATGATCTTGCTGCTTCAACGATCTTTTCAGAGGTAAGTCCG
>CAZLZY010000495.1:0-1709 GCA_964564075.1 uncultured Spirochaetales bacterium | reverse complement strand
ATGGTGTTGCCGTTGTCGCACAGAACTATGCATATTGGTTGAATAAGAAGTATGGTACTGGTTATTCTATCGGTCCAAAAGTCCCTAATTTCCATATAGAAGATCCAATGACCTGCAGATACAGATCATTACCGATCCCTAAGGCACGACCATACCGATATGGTATCCCGCAATTCGATCATCCCTACCAGAAACAGATCCGTTCTATCCCATTTGATATCGTACATACCCACAACCCTTTCGTAAGTGGTAAGGAGGGATTGAAGGCTGCAAGAAGAGGGAATATCCCCCTTGTGACGACATTCCATTCCAAGTATAAAGAGGACTTCCTCCGTTATGTGAGATCAGAAGTACTTGTAGACCGTGCGATCAAGCATGTCGTACAGTACTATTATCAAGCAGATAGTGTATGGGTCCCTAATGAGGCAAGTGGTGAGACCTTGAGAGAGTACGGTTACACCGGAGATTATGAAGTCATGATCAATGGCACTGATTTCCTCTACCCTCAGGAACACGAGATGCCCTCCTACAAGAAGCAGGGACTAGAGTTGATACAAAGCTCAAATGAGGATACGTTCACCTGTCTGTTCGTCGGACAGCATGCCTGGAAGAAGAATCTGAAACTCATCATCGAAGGGCTTCATGAGTTCAAGAAGGAACATGATGATTTCAAGATGGTATTTGTCGGGACGGGTCCTGATGAGCAGGCTATCAAGAAATTGGTAAGAAAGCTCGGCCTTGATGATAATTCAGTATTTGTCGGTAGTATAGAAGACAGAGACAAGATGAAAGCAATCTACTCTATAACTGATCTATTTATTTTTCCATCAATATATGATACTTGCGGGCTAGGTGTGAGAGAAGCGGCTACGTTCAATACCCCTTCTATTCTCGTAAAGGATTCTCATGCTGCAGAAGGTTTCGTACATGGGGAAAATGGGTTTCTTATTGATAATGATCCCAAAGCACTCGGTTCTATGATCACAGAGTTATATCAGAATAGGGATCAGATCACGAAGGCCGGGATTGGTGCCTATAATACGGTCTATAAGCATTGGGAGCATATCGTGGATGAAGCGTATGACAGATATAACTCCATCATACGCCGTCATGAATCTCGCTAGATCTTATCTTTGATAATATCTTCGACCTTAGCCATATCTAATGACTCATAGGCATTATTCTCTTTAAGCTCTTTCGGTAGACCGATGTTCTTCTTGCCATACTTGATATATGCACCATATCGACCTGAATAGATAGAGACTTCAACACCCTTCTTATCTTTACCGAAACTCTTGAGCACTGTAGCTTTACCTCGGCCGACCTTAGGTTCAGCCAATATCGCTAAGGCTCTCTCAAGTGTCACAGTATAGAGATCGTCCGTAGCCTTGAGAGATCTGAACTCCCCATCAAGTCCTACATATGGTCCAAATCGACCGTTATTAGCCATGACCTCTTTACCTGAATCGGGATCATTCCCAAGGATCCGAGGGAGATGGATCAGTAAAGAGATGGCCTCCATACTCATACTGTCACTCGTCTCGCCCTTAGGGATACTTGCCCGTTTTGGCTTAGGGTTATCATCATTCTTCTCACCTAGCTGAAAATAGGGTCCATATCTTCCACTAAGGAGATAGATAGAGATCCCTGTCTTAGGATCTTCTCCTATAGGTTCAGGTCCCTCTTTCTGAATAGCGATCAGTCTTTGG
>CAZLZY010000494.1:0-1710 GCA_964564075.1 uncultured Spirochaetales bacterium | reverse complement strand
TTACGGTAATATATCCTGCTCAATATCCATAGAATAACTCTTTTCCCTAGCTGATTCAGATCTTTAGGCAAGCTTCATGTACCATAATCTAAATAATCTCTATTTCATGGTCGTAAATGACTCTATTTAGCGTTGTATCCCACAGGTGTTTATGCTAATATATAACCGTAATAATACGGTTATATATTAGGTGGTGCTATGGCTATTCCAGAAGAAATCAAACGGCTCAAACCAACAGGCTTCGGATCCTGTGAGATCCACTCCCTCCAGGGAGGGAAGTACTATTATGTCTATCAAACCTATTCGATCTATGATCCAAAGCGAAAAGGTGCTCGTAAGAAAACCGGCAAAGTAATCGGTAAGATCACCCTGAGAAACGGATTCGTCCCTAATCGTTATGGGCAATCTTTAACTACTCCCTCAAAGGTGATCAGGTTAACCGAATATGGCATCTATGAATTATTTGCTCAACTTGCAGGGAACCATATCCTCTCCTTACTGAAGCAACATTTCCCGAAGGACTATCAAAAGATCTACACCCTTGCTATGCTCAGACTCTCTCATCATTGTACCTCTACCAATGCAAAAACACTCTTTGAACGCTCTATATTCAAGCAGGTCTATCCTGAGCTTACTCTTGGAGAACGAAGCTATCACACGTTCATGAAACAGCTTGGAGAACACCAGGACCGCATGGTATCGTTCATGAAGGAGTTTATCCCTGAACATGGCACGATCCTCTTTGACGGTACTAATATCTTTTCTGCTGCCTCAGATAGTTATGCTCGTAAAGGCTATAATCATGGCAAACGACGTACCACGCAGGTTAATCTTCTCTATCTGTTTACCAAGGAGACTCATACCCCTTGTTACTATCGCCTATTGCCGGGGAACATCACTGACAAGACCTCTTTTGAACAAGCAGTCAGGGAATCTGGGGTACAGAATGTCACCGTAATCGGCGATAAGGGCTTCTATTCCAAAAAGAATACGAGCTATCTTGATTCGGTAGGACTGAACTACATCCTACCGTTACAATCTAATACCAAAATGGTCGATAAAGAGTTTGCCTCACTCCCGGGAACTCAGAAGTTCGATGGATTCTTCATCTACCATGACAGACCCATTTGGTATAGCCAAAAATCTGTTGGGGTCTCTGGTCATTACGTATACACCTTTCAGGATAATGAAAGAAAACTCCTGAAGGAGAAGCAGTATCTTAAGAAGGTCGCTGCCGATTATGGCGGGTATTCACGAGAATCCTTTGAGGGAAAAACACGTGTAGGAATGTTCTCGTTCTACAGCAATATCGATAGTGATGCTAGGGATATATATACTTCCTATAAAGGGAGATGGGAGATCGAGAATTGCTTTGACTATCTGAAGAACACGGTTCGACTCGGAGTATGTTATCAGCAGACAAAAGAGGGTATGGCAACTTGGGCATTTCTTAATCACATCAGCCTGATGCTCTTCTACAAACTAGTTCAAGCTTTAGCAGAGCAGCAGATGAGTTCAGGATTCAGTCCCAATGATATTATCGATATAGTACGGAATGTATACCTCGTAACCTGTGGGAATGATCAGCCCAACATCTCAGAGATCTCCCAGAAAGAGACAGAGATCCTTCAGCGACTAGGCGTCGACCTCTCTTCAACCAGTCTGAACATCTAGACACCTATCACCGTAAAAACGCAGGTTTGTGTGTTA
>CAZLZY010000493.1:0-1712 GCA_964564075.1 uncultured Spirochaetales bacterium | reverse complement strand
AGTAGTTCCTTTTGCTCTATTTCCTTGAAAAGAAGCTCCCTGGAGCCATCTTTCTTCTTGAAATCTGTAGCGTTCAGCTTGTCCATCCGGTCCCAGACTACCATGTTCATCTCTTTCAGGGAAAAGAACTTCTGGTTGCGTACAGCTGCAATGATCTGACGGGAAGCGTATCCAACCATTCCTTCAACCACATTTTTGTCACGAGGAGCCCTCACTCTCGCCGGAATGACCACAGTGCGGTAATGCTCGGCCAATTCTATCATGGCAGCATTCAGTGTTGGCTCATACTTGTCAGCCTTGATGATCGCGGTCTTGCAATTATCAGGTCGTAGGATTAGCGTCACCCCTCCTAAAAAAATCAGGGCATTCACGATTCCTGTTATCCAAGCAAGGACCTTCTCATCAGAGAAGGCTTCTGCATAGAAATATCCGCTGAACGGTAAGGCCGCCACAAACAGGTGGCAGGGGATGGTATCGTCTGTAAGTCTGTTGCTCAGCAAAATAGAAGACCCGGACCAGTCCAGCTCCAGTACCTCAGCCGGCTTATGGTCCTGCCTCAGGGAAACGTTCCTTCGCTGGGCATACTCACGCAATAGTGCATTAAACTGGCTGACGCTGTAAGCTTCCAGACCCATGCTCTTGCATTGAATGAGGTATTCCGTCCAGACAAGGCCGTTTGACATATGAGCCTTCTTCAATTCCTCCACAATCTTCTCAAAGTTTGGAAGAAGAAAGTTGGGGTTGCGAATGCCTTCCCTATTGTTGTACAACAATTGGCTCAGCTCCTCATTGGTGGTGGTTTCTGGTACTGGAAGCTTGATATTCCGTTCCTTTGAGCGATTGATGCATAGCGCGACTGCATCCCGCGAACATCCCAGGCTACTGGCGATAGCTCTCTGGCTGTATCCTCCGCAATATAGGCGAAGGATTTCCTTGTAATTGGTCATTTAAGACCTCCTTGGATTTATTCCTGCATGCCAAGCATGCACCATCCAAGGGTATATCATTTACGCTAAAACAGCTGGCAGGGTTATCTTCGTTTGCTGGTAGGCTTTACTCCGGTCAAGTGGTAGGGGTGCACCGGTGAAGTCACCTTTGGGATCTCTCATTATGATCCACCTATTGATAAGGCAGCAAAGCTCGATTGGGATTATGTAGGAGCTCACAGAGGCAGTATGCTTCATGCTCCTGAGAATACCTCTGCTGCCTTCGCCTATGCATTAGATCGAGATGATATAGCATTTATCGAAACCGATATGAACATCACTGCTGACGGTGAGTATGTAGCAGTGCATGATTTGAGCTTCCTTCGCTATGCAGGTCGGCTAGAATCGATCGATGAGCTTACCTTAGAAGAGATCAAAGCAATTGA
Source organism: uncultured Spirochaetales bacterium (assembly GCA_964564075.1). Taxonomy (GTDB): domain Bacteria; phylum Spirochaetota; class Spirochaetia; order CAKZLE01; family CAKZLE01; genus CAKZLE01. The sequence goes on along the minus strand of CAZLZY010000493.1, from coordinate 340 downwards.
TATGGGTTCTTTCTATAGCAGGGAATATGCTGGGGCAGAAGTACTCTCCCTGCCCGAGGTATCCGATGCGGTAAGAGACTTCTCTGATAGAGGGGGAGTGATGTTAGAGGTAAAACTCATTGGAGATGGACCTGAAGCGATGGAGAGCTTCCTTACTTCAGTGAGAGATGAGTTCTCAGATAGTACTCCTTTAAGCTATATGACACTCTATTATAAGAATGCAGAGCTCCTCAAAGAGATGCTCCATGAGGATGAGAGCTGGGGGCTGTGCTATCTGAAGGCTCCCTCACTCCCATCGTTCCTACTCTATTCAGGGTTCCTCTATCCTCTCTTCGAAGCT
>CAZLZY010000492.1:0-1725 GCA_964564075.1 uncultured Spirochaetales bacterium | reverse complement strand
TATGGATTATGGTTGGGTAGCATTGCTACCTCCTGTGATTGCGATCGTTCTAGCGATCGCAATCACAGGAGGTTATTGTCTCTCTATTCCTAGGAATCTGGACTGGGGCGACGATCCTGAATGGTTGGAACCCTATCTTAGGACTCCTAGATAAGTTTTTCCAAGTTCTTAGTAGAGAGCGGTCTCTCAGATAGTTGGAACATGGGAATCATCGTCTTTTGTCTAGTCATAGGCGGTATGGCAGGTATCATCGGTAAACTCGGTGGTACTAAAGCTATTGCTGATATGGTAGTGAAGAAGGCTCAGAAGGGGAAGATGACTCAGATCAGTGCTGCTGTTCTTGGTGTGCTATGGTTCATCGATGATTATGCGAACTCGATGATCGTAGGTAATACGATGAGACCTCTTACAGATAGTAATAGGATCTCAAGGTGAGAAACTCGCCTATATCTGTGACTCAACAGCCGCTCCTGTAAGTTCTATGGTCCCAGTCTCGACATGGATCGCGATGGAGCTTGGACTGATCGCAGTAGGACTCTCAATTGTCGGTATAGAAGGGAACGCCCTGATGGTCTTCTTTCAATCAGTACCATTTAGGTTCTATTCGTTATTTGCTCTAGCATTGGTCTTCACCCTATTGTTCACTGGTAAGGATTACGGTCCTATGCTTCAGGCAGAGATCCGTGCCAGACGGACCGAAGAAGTGTATGCTAAAGGATCGAAACCGATGATCTCAGATGATCCCTCCAGCCTCCCTGATGAGGGAGGCAAAGGATCTATCTGGTATATGGTATTGCCCTAACAGTATGTATCTTCGTCACGATATTCGGCCTCTATTATAATGGTCATGACGCTGGAAAGAGTGTGATGGACTCCTTTGGTGATGCTGATGCCTCAGTAGTACTGATTTGGGCGGCTTTCCTTGGTTCTATGACAGCTATCATCATCGGTGCAATCACGAGAGACCTACCTTTGTCAAAAGCAATAGATGCGTTTGTCGGGGGAATGAAGAGCATGCTCATCGCTGTGATAACAGAACTCTCATTAGCCCAATGGCTCGTTTCAGTGACTGAAGGTGTCTTAACGGGAGCCGTGCTTCCTCTATTCGTATTCATCACTGCAATGCTCATATCCTTTGCGACAGGTACCGCTTGGGGTACGAACTCTATACTCATGCCGCTAGTCATACCAATAGCTGCAGGCGTATCTCAAGCCTCAGGTGAGGTCACTCCACTGATCATATCTACGATCGGAGCAGTTCTTACCGGTGCTGTGTTCGGAGACCCTTGTTCCCCGATCTCTGATACGACCATCCTCTCCTCATCAGGAGCAGGAGCTGATCATATCGCACATGTCAGGACCCAAATACCCTATGCAGCTACGGCTGCGATAGTCGCAGCAGTCATTGGTTTCATACCAGCAGGATTTGGAGTGTCTCCCTGGATCTCGCTGGTAGTAGGTATAGCTGTGATCTATGGTATTGTACGATTTATTGGTAAAGATCCTAATTTATTAGCAAAAGAATAAGAATTATTGAATACCAGGCAGATATAGTAGCATATCTTCCTGGATACTCTGTAAAATATATAAAAATTAGGTAAAAAACATTTTTAAAACCACACAAACCATCTACTAGTCATCGCACCTCTGTAACCTGATTTGATTAAGATTAAACCATCATTTGCACAGTGTTGGTCGAAACAGCGAATGAAGCTCTAATTTGAG
>CAZLZY010000491.1:0-1726 GCA_964564075.1 uncultured Spirochaetales bacterium | reverse complement strand
TGTTGGATTGAACTATAAAGGCCATATTGCAGAGTTAGACCTCCCAACACCTGAACTTCCAGCCAACTTCTTGAAACCAGTATCAGGTGCAGTCAATCCTGGAGAAGCTATTGAGATCCCACCTAATGCAACACGAGTCGACTATGAAGGCGAGATGGCTCTGATCATCAAGAATAAGATCAAGAATGTGAGTATTGAGGATGCAAAACAACATGTATTCGGTATCATGCCGTTAAATGATGTTACAGAACGAGAGATGAGCTACAACTCAACACTTGTGACATACAGCAAGAGCTTTGACACCTTCTCATCCTATGGGCCAGTCATCGATACTGAGATCGACCCTGATAATGCAACGGTAAGAACCTATTTGAATGGCAAGCAGGTACAGGAAGGAAACTCCTCAGACCTGATCTTTAATGCAGCATATGTCATATCCTTCTTCTCTCAGGGAAGGACTCTCTATCCTGGTGATATCATCTCTACAGGAACCCCTTACAATGTTCTTCCTATGAAACATGGTGATGTGGTTGAAGTTGCGATCGATGGTATTGAGATGAGACTCAGTAATCCAGTTGTAGATCCAAAAGCATAATTCTTTTTAAGTATCCTCATAGATCATGAGCACTCAATGCGAGGAGTGTTGAGCCTCATGATCGGTTTTTATAGGTGAGTATGAGTAAGAAAAGATTTCGTTATACGACTGAAGAGGAGTTCCTTACTGAGATTAAGACGCTAGGGTTATCTATTCCTTATAGTAGATCTACACAGATCTTAACAGACCCAATAGAGCTTCCCGGTAAAAGAATAATCGGTAATAGATTGGTGATACTACCTATAGAGGGATTTGATGCTGAGATCGATGGGTCTCCGAGTGAGTTGACCTATAGAAGATACCAACGGTATGGAGCCGGTGGGGCCGGTACTATCTGGGTAGAAGCTGTAGCAGTAAGTCCCATGGGGCGAGGGCATGATCATGTACTCTATCTTCACGAAGGGAATGTCGAGAGCTTCAAGAAGTTGAATCAGGAGATCCTACAGGCTGCTGAAGATTCAAAGAACCCACAAAAACCGTATACCATATTACAATTGCACTACTCAGGAAGGTTTGGAAAGTATCACGAGATCCTGTTCCATGAAGAAGAGTTAGATGCCTATAATGGGGTTACACTCGAGCAGCAACCACTGACTGATGAACGATTGCAGGAGATCCAAGAAGAGTTCATTCACACTGCAAGGCTTGCAGAAGAGGCAGGGTTTGATGCTGTTGATATAAAATGTTGTCATGGATATCTACTTGGTGAGCTTTTGGCTGCTCATACCCGAAAAGGTCTATATGGTGGGGACTATCAAGGTCGTACGAAACTTCATAAGGATATTATTTCCGAGATCATGAAAAAGACTGATATCGCTTGTGTGGTAAGGATGGATCTCTATAATGAGAGTCCTTATCCCTACAGTTGGGGTTCAGACGTTGATGGAAATATTGATATGACAGAACCTATTCGCTTTGCACGAGAAATCTCAGGAATGGGTGTTTCTCTTATTGGAGTCTCTTGTGGGATACCCTACCTCAAACCCTATCTATCACGGCCTTATAACCAAGTCGGTGTTCAGAATGAACATCCTCTTGTCAGTATAGATCGATTGATCACATTAACAGGAGTACTTCAGAAGGCATTACCTGATACAGTGGTAATAGGTGCCGCTTATAGCAGTCTCAGGG
>CAZLZY010000490.1:0-1728 GCA_964564075.1 uncultured Spirochaetales bacterium | reverse complement strand
ATTAGTGAATCCTATGGCATGAGAGCCATGATATTTTTGAGGATATATTCTTCCATATCGTTTCTCAAGCGTTACACCGGGGAGACTTCCCGAGGAGATGGCACTATCGAGCATCATATATTCAGAATCAGAGAGTCTTTTCTTAATGAGTGCATAGGTCGTACGATCTTTAAGACGTTCGGAGATCTCATCTTTACTCATATCAAGGAGGAGTTGTAGGTCATCAACTGTCTTTGTTATAGAATCAGTCTCCCGGATAAGTACTGCACAGGAGTAGTAAGTGGTCTCATAAGCAAGTATCGTACCATTCCGATCATAGATGGAACCCCGTTGGACTCTACTAGAGACAAGCGGTTCATGGTACTCCTGATTTTTTGATGGGAACATGATCATAGTGTATCTTATGATCATGATTAGTACGGCAAGTACGGTTAAAGAGACAATCAAATAATAAAACAGTTTCTTTCTACTGGAATCCATTGTAAAAATATATTAATATGATTAGTAACAATTGTCGATAGCAGGTGTAATATTTATGAGCCATCAATCATATGACGATATGTCTCCAGGATCTCAAGTACAGGAAGAAGATAGAAAATTCAATACGATGAAGCGTGTCGTAACAGGGTTCATGGTCTTTCTCATCCTATTTGCCATAGGAGCTATCATCTTTCTGGTCATGACAAATGAGAAGTTCTCTAAAGATGCAGCAGAAGATCTTTCTGGGATCGTCATTGAAGATGATACAGATCTCACTGATCTGATGGATGATATCATCGAGACACCATCAGATATCACAGGTACTCCGATAATCAAAGAGAGTGAATCCATCTCAGAACCGATCATCGAGAATCCTGTATCCGAGGTGACAGTATCAGAACCTGAGCTTGTGACCCCAGACAAACCCGAAGAGACAATAGCGGTGGTTACTACCCCGACAGGGAATACCTCTTCAACTGAAGCAGAAATATCAAATATACCTATAGCTTTCACTCCGTATAATGTCGCACCAGGAGATACAGTGAATAAGATCGCTGCGTCATTCGGATTACTTCCAGAAACGATCATTGGTGTGAATGAGATCAAACATATAGATGATATAAAAGCTGGTATGCAACTAGATATACCAGATAGAGATGGAAAGATCTATATCGTAAAAGAGGGAGATAACCTCTCTATGATAGCGTATGGTTATGGTATGGGGTATGTCACTCTAGCAGAAGTCAATGGCCTGAAATCATCCCTGATCAATATAGGGCAGAGACTCTTCATCCCGGATAGGACTATCAGTACTGAAGCTTATCAGACCGTCATGAACACGTTCTTCACTACTCCAGCAGCAGGTCCTGTGGTCTATAAGTTCAACTCCTCTGTAGAGGATATCATCACAGGAGAGAAGAAGGTCATCGATGGTATTTATATTAAGAATGAACTTGGAACAGACATCTTAGCTGCAAGTACAGGGACAGTCATGGCTGTTGAGAATAATCAGAGTAATCTCGGGCGATATATCATCATCGATCATGATAACGGTTATCAGACCATCTACGGGCATCTTGATAAACTCTATGTTGATGTCGGTATATCAGTAGAGCAGGGCGACAAGATCGGGACGATGGGTTTGACCGGCCGTATCCTAGAACCAATGCTCTTCTTCAAGATCACTAAAGAGGGAATAGCAATAGACCCTAAGGAGTTCTTTTAAGAACTCCTTAGAACACTTAAGCT
>CAZLZY010000489.1:0-1752 GCA_964564075.1 uncultured Spirochaetales bacterium | reverse complement strand
GATCGAAAAGGGTTTTTCTCCGATCCCTGGTAACCAGATGAAAGCGAACTGACCGGGCCCACAAGCTAGGGCACCATCCGTATAGAATATCTTGACTCCAGGACTATGTTCGATGATCTTCTCTATCTTACAATGGCTGAACTTCATCTGCGGTTGATCATAGAGATAGGACTTTCCGGTATCACTACCGGTACTACAATCAGCTAGAAGAGCTGAGGTATAAGAGGACCAGTCTCTCTGATGCACTCGTCCGAAGGCACTTCCGATCCCGATAGTATCTGCACCTGCTGTCCTCATACGTTTGATATCTTCAACTGTTGAGACCCCACCCATCCCAATGATCGGATAGTTCTCTCCTATTGCTGTTCGGATCTGTGATATAGCCTCGATCGCACGATCTTTGACCCACTCTCCGCTCATACCGCCTTTCCCACCGATCTTATTATTCAGGATCGGTGCTTGTGCATGCTCTTCGATATATATTTCTGGACCTACGGTATTGATCGCTGATATGCCATCAGCACCTGCCTCGATCAGAGCTTTAGCGATACGTCCGATATCTTCTACATTCGGTGTGAGTTTCGGTATGATAAGAGCTGGAAGATCATCTCCTACAGCTTCTCGTATCGTTCTCATATACTCTTCTGCGATACTTTGATCACATCCGATACTTGCTCCGAACCCTGCCGATGCATGGGGACAGGAGAAATTAAGTTCGATCAGATCAGCAACTGGTGCAAAGGCCCGTACCAATGTGATGAAATCTTCAGGAGTGGATGCTGATACTGATACATTCAATAGAGTTCTCAGCTCTACCCTATCACGTAAGGCAGTCAGCTCTTTCAGAGCTACTTCCATCCCGGGGTTCTTCAAGCCAACGGAATTACCAAAATCACCTGCTCCCAGCTCGGTGATGATCGGCTCTCTATTACCACTGTTCGGCACCACCTGATAACTCTTAGTCGTGATCAATCCTATTGCAGGAAGTTCACGATCAATGAATTCTACCAACTGGGTCTTAGTGGATGCTACCCCAGAGACTGTTCCTAAGATGATGGTATTACCTGTATGAGCTCCGATCAGTTGCTCTTTTACGTACTCTTTTCCTCTCAAACGAATCTCCCTATGCTAAAGCCTTTTCTATCTCTTCATTCAATGTTCGGAGATTCCCTACCACTACATCTTCCCAGTCCTCGGGTATGGTATTACCCTTCCAAGGATGAGTGATACCACTTGAACTGTTTATCCGTGCAAGAGCCAGATCGTAACCTGCACTCTTGAGTCTTGTCACAACTGCTGAAGCACTTCCACCTTGAGAGCCAACACCTGGGATGAGCAGAGGTATCTGAACACCTGAGTCAGCATATCTTCTTGCTACCGCTTCCAACTCTTCAGGACTCGTTGCTCCGACCACCGCTCCGATTCCGGCATGCTGCTTACTCCAACCGATGATGGCATCAGCTACTTTCAAGTAGAGGTCCTCCCCATCGACTTGAAGATTCTGAAGATCCCTACCACCAGGGTTCGAAGTTCTGTTCAGAACATATATTCCCTTCTCAGGTACCATGAACGGTGATACTGAATCAGTTCCCATATAGGGAGAGACCGTGATCGCATCAGCATTCCAACCATCGAAAGCTTCTATCGCATAGTTTTTGCTCGATCGTGCGATATCACCGCGTTTAGAATCTAGGATCACTGGTATCCCAGGAAAGAAGTTCTCAAGCATCTCTATAAGATCTGCTAGTGCAA
>CAZLZY010000488.1:0-1753 GCA_964564075.1 uncultured Spirochaetales bacterium | reverse complement strand
TTTTTCATTTAAACCTGTTTTTATGATATGACACTTTTAGTCAATCGTCAAGAAATATTTTTCACTATTCAAGTGTATTTGTTAAAAATTATTTTCACACAGTATTAAATGGGGAGGTTATGTTGATTATAACTGTTTTGCAAGAAGGCAGGAGCCTGCTGCTGCATCACTCTTTCGGGGGGTGACGATAAAATCGGGGAAGTTCTCCTCGATACTCTCGATCAGTCGAGCTTTGATGAACTCATCATGTTCGAGCACTCCACCGGAGAAGACGACCTGTTTCACGGTGATTTCTGGGATTCTCATGATGACACTACGCAAAAGGCTCGTAAGTTCCTTCACTGCCTCGCCTATGATATCAAGAGCAAGAGGATCACCCTCTTCAGCATTACGGGTTATGATACTTGCTGAAGCTGCTATCACTGATTTTCTCAGATCCTTATGAAGAAGTGCTATGAACTGTGGTGCTGTTGCTAACCCATAGAACTCTAGGAAGTCTGGAAGCATATCGGTCTTAAGATCACGATCCTCTATACTGCGGAGAGTCCTTATGATTGCCTGATGGGATAGCCAGAAAGCAGATCCTTCATCCCCTAGCATATAGCCAAGGCCTCCGGCTCTCACAAGCTTTCCACTCTTAATTCTGCCAATACCTAATGAACCGGTTCCGGCGATAAGACAGATCCCCTCGAGCCCTCCAAGTCCTCCAACCAGCAACGATTCGCCATCGTTACAGTAATAGGTAGGACAGCGCAAACCTACATGGGAATCCATATGTGCTTTAAAGAGTTCTTTCTCAGCTTCTCTATCAAGACCGGCACTGCTGATGCAGGCTCCGGTTATATCTTCTGGAGAGAGGTTTACCCCGACGAGCATCTTTAGGACAAGAGTACTGAGATTCTGCAGTGCAGCATCAGTTTCACCTGCGTAGATGTTCGTGGTACCACCTTCTGCTTCGTAGAGGATCTTATCATATGAATCGATCAGACGGATCCGAGACTTAGTCCCTCCTCCGTCGACTCCAAAATAGTAACCCATCAATCTTCCTTTGCTAAGCTTGAAGCGGTATGAAGATTCCCTTCAGATTCTAAGAGAAGCTCTTTTGCCCTATCATAGGAGACATCTAACATAGCCATGAGGATCGACGGTTTCACGTCGTAGCCTGTCTCATCTAAGATCCTCAAAGAGGTCTCCTCACTACAGCCGCTTATCTCCATCACCAGTCTTCTCGAACGTTTCTGGAGTTTAGCATTGACCGGTGTAAGATCAACCATGTAATTATTATACACCCTACCCCAACGGATCATAGCGGCGGTGGTGATCATATTAAGAACCAGTTTCTGTGCAGTACCCGATTTCATACGGGTAGAGCCCGTTAGGATCTCAGGTCCTACCGATAGATGGATCGGGTAATCAGATACGCTAAATATCTCAGAACTCTCATTACAGGCGATCGCACCTACCTTAGCTCCTATAGATTGAGCATACCTCATGGCAGCCTTAACAAAAGGGGCCTGCCCAGATGCGGTGATACCCACGAGGACATCAATAGATGAGAAGGATCGCTCCTTCAAGGACTCTATCCCTGCAGGACCATCATCCTCTACCCACTCGACTGAGGTCGTCAAAGCTTTATTACCACCGGCGATGATACCTTGTACCAGCTTAGGAGATACGCCGAAAGTGGGAGGACATTCAGATGCATCTAATACACCTAATCTTCCAGAGGTCCCGGCCCCAATATAGAAGAGAC
>CAZLZY010000487.1:0-1756 GCA_964564075.1 uncultured Spirochaetales bacterium | reverse complement strand
CCCTCTGTGTCAAGATAGTTGTCAGGTAGACATTACTACCAGGAGGACATCAAATGGCACAGTACAGCAACGAGTTCAGAAGCAGAATACTACGCAAAGTATTACCCCCAGAGAACCGATCAATAGCAGAAGTCAGTAAGGAGGAACAGGTAAGCGTTCAGACCATTACCAAGTGGATTAAACAGCTCGAACATGGTAAGGTGGAACCTGCTACTGGAGAGATCTCTCCTGCAAGCAGGAGCACCTCTGAGAAGATCACCCTCCTGCTTGAGAGCAAGTCTATAGCCAAAGATGACCTTGGTCGCTGGCTTCGTGAAAACGGCCTGCACAGTGAACATCTGACGGTGTGGGAACAGGAGCTGAGAGAGACCATGGATACCAGACAATCACAGCAGCAGAAAGAGATGAAAGATCTCAAGAAGGCAAATAAGCAGCTCCAGAAAGAGCTTGATCGCAAAGAGAAAGCCCTGGCTGAATTTGCGGCATTGCTAGTTCTAAAAAAAAAAGCTCAAGACATCTGGGGGGACGACGAGGACGACTGATCTCCCTTGCAGATAGGCAACAGGCTGTAACGCTCATAACTGAAGCTGTTGCAGCTGGTGCCCGTCTGTTCAAAGCCTGTGAGGTGCTAGAGATCGCTCCGAGAACCTTTTCCAGATGGAAAGCTACTCCAGATGGAGATAAGCGAAAAGGGGCGGCTAAACACGTGCCAAGAAAACTCTCTGAGACGGAACGTAAGAGCATTGTGGAGGTCTGCTGCAGTGAGGAATATGTCGACTGCAATCCTCATGAAATCGTAGTAAGTCTATTGGATAAAGATATCTATATAGCCTCTCCGAGTAGCTTTTACCGGGTACTGAAAGAGGATGGATTGCTCCATCATCGAAGCAATAGCCGTAAAGGAGTACACTCAACAGCACCTTCAGAATTACAGGCTGACGGACCACATCAGGTTTTCAGTTGGGACATAACCTATTTGAAAAGTCCGATCCGAGGGATCTACTATTACTGCTACATGGTCATCGATATCTGGAGCAGGAAGCTGGTTGGATGGGAGATCCATGACCGAGAATCATCTGAACTTGCAGAAGCCATGTTCACCCGGTTGAAGCGGGAACTACAGCTGAACAACGTCTGTCTACGGTCCGATAATGGGGCCCCCATGAAGGGTGGGACCATGATAGCGACGCTCTATTCTCTGGGGATCCTGCCTTCCTATTCACGACCGAGGGTCAGTGATGACAACCCCTATTCTGAAGCGGCTTTTAAGACTTTGAAGTATACGACAGGGTATCCAAAGTTCTTTCATACAATACAGGAAGCACGTATATGGACTGCTGACTTTGTGAACTGGTATAACACCGAGCACAAACATTCAGGAATCGGGTACGTAACTCCTGAGGATCGGCATAGCGGAAAAGGGAGAAAGATCCTGACTGAGAGGAACAAGATGATGACTGTAGCGTATGCTCGTCATCCTGAACGATGGAGCACTGCTGCTAGATCTTGGGACTATCAAGAAGTGGTGTACTTGAGTCCATCAGCCGGGACAAATGAATCGAAAAAAAGTGCTTAACATGCACACATTGGCTGCCAACTATCTTGAAACATTCCGCTGGTGCTTTGCCACCATCGATTGAAAAAACAAAGCCCTCATGCCCTGTATTGTGTAGTTGTGATAATATAGTAAATATATATTCCGGGATTGGTATGAAGCGTTCCTCGTGAGTTTTAGTATCTTTTAAACCATAATTTC
>CAZLZY010000486.1:0-1772 GCA_964564075.1 uncultured Spirochaetales bacterium | reverse complement strand
AACTTTCTGACTTTTCTTTTCCTCTTTCATGAGGTAGATATAATATTCTTTTTGCTCTTTATTCTCGATTCCCTCTAAAGAAGGCATCAAGTCTGCGATATCCTCATCTGATACTTCGACTTTCTCTTCGATCGAGATTTTCTCAAGGATCATCTGAACTAGTATACTCTTCTGAGCTTGTGGTCTCCATTCTTCGAGCAGATCAGCTTTTCCCTTTTCCTGGTAGGCAAGGATCTCAAGTAACTGCTGTTCAGGCATTCCTGACTGCTGAGCGAAGTTCTTCCATGAGCTCTCAAGTTCAGACTGGATCATTGATTCAGGGAGATCTACAGTGAAATCTTCAAGAAGTACTTCATAGAGTCTCTCTGCTTTCACATTTTTCAATTTTTTGTCGAGGCTCTCTGTGAGTTTCTCTTTAGTCGCGTTCTTAAGATCATCAAGGGTCTTGTAGTCATCGCTGACATCCTGTGCGAACTCATCATCAAGTTCTGGTAGGTCACGAACCTTGACTGCTTTGATAGTTACTTTGATCTTAACACTCTTTCCTGCATATTCAGGGATGTCATGATCTTCACCAAAAGTCTTTTCGATATTCTTCTCTTCATCCTTAGCCATGCCGAGGATATCATCATCAAGTTTGTAGAAGTTATAACCAGTTCCGACGGTGAATACGAAATCCTCACGTTCAGAACCTTCGATCACTGCATCAGCTTCATCAATTTCAGCATAATCGATAGTGACGATATCATCTTTCTCAACGGTTCCTGTCTTATCGATGACCATTGAGTTCTGTTCCTGAAGTTTCTTAAGCTCTTCAGTCACTAATTCATCATCAACACTTACACTTGGGACGGTGATGCTGTGTCCGATATAGTTAGGGATCTCAAAGGTTGGGTATACATCGTATGCTACCGCAAAAGAAAAATCTGCATCAATAGTGCAGGAGATGTTCTCTTCGTCAACCAGTTTTGGCTGGCTGTAGGGGAGGGGCTTGTACTGATCTTCAATCTCTTTGAGTACTTCATCAACAGATCCTTCGATCATATTGGACATAGCCTCTTCTTTGAAGGCATCTCCATATTTTTTCTCAAGGACTACAGCGGGAGCTTTTCCCTTTCTGAATCCTTTTACTTGAAGAGTCTTCTGATATTTCGTCAGTACTTTGTTATACTCTTCTGCAACTGTCTTTTGAGCTATGGTCACAGTCATTTCTACTGCTGATTTTTCCAGCTCTTTCATCTTTTTGTCGGCTACCATCTTCAACCTCTTTCCAATAAATAAACTCTATCTCTTATTTAGTATACTAAAGATACTAAGCAACGACTATAGTTACCACACGACATGGTATAAATCGTTCGATATGTATAATAAAAAAGGCGACCCAAACTGGGTCGCCTTTTTGAGCGAGAGACGGGATTTGAACCCGCGACATCCACCTTGGCAAGGTGGAGCTCTACCACTGAGCTACTCTCGCGTTAATAACGCGGTGTAAAGGCCTCCTTCGTTCTCAGATGAAGACCCAATTACGAGAGAAGGGACTTGAACCCTTACGCCATAGGCACTAGATCCTAAATCTAGCGTGTCTACCAATTCCACCACTCTCGCAGTGATATAACCTAGTTCAATAGTATTTTTCAATACTACCAAACCAATGAGCCGTGAAGGGATCGAACCTTCGACCCGCAGATTAAGAGTCTGCTGCTCTCCCAGCTGAGCTAACGGCCCTAAAGTTATTACGTCCAGCAGGATTCGAACCTGCGACCTACGGATTC
>CAZLZY010000485.1:0-1776 GCA_964564075.1 uncultured Spirochaetales bacterium | reverse complement strand
AGGACCTTCCCATCAGTGATTCTCCCAGGAGGATACTGTACGAGTTTAAGTATAGAGAAGTTCGTTACAGATTTCCCGCAACCTGACTCCCCGACAATCCCAAGAGTCTCACCTTTATGGAGATCGAACGAGACGTCATTGACGGCCTGCACGATCCCTCGTTCTGTTTTAAACTCTGTTCTTAACCCCTCAACGTGGAGTATAGTCTCTTTTTTCATTATATAACTCCTAGGTTACATTCCGCAGTCGTGGATCTAGCACATCACGAAGGCCATCACCTAGTAGATTGAACCCGAGTACAAGGGTAACAATCGCTAATCCGGGATAGATAGCTGTCCATGGAGCGATCATCATGACTCTTCGGGCACTGCTGAGCATATTACCCCAAGAAGGTTCTGGTGGTTGTATTCCCAAGCCTAAGAAACTTAAAGAAGACTCTAAGAGAATAGCTACCGACAAGGAGAGGGAGATCTGTACGATGATCGGTGGCATACTGTTGGGAAGAAGATGTCGAAAGAGAATATAGGTATTCCCTGCTCCGTTCGAACGGGCAGCACGGATGAACTCATTTGATTTGAGAGATATGATAGCCCCGCGGCTGATACGTGCGAATTGAGGGATATATACGATCCCGACTGCAATGATCACATTATAGGTATTCTCTCCTAAGACAGCCATGACAAAGATCGCTAACAGAAGAGAGGGGAATGAGAACATGATATCAGCGATTCGCATGATAAGATTGTCCCAACGGCCTCCAAGAAATCCTGCCCATATCCCCATCAGGATACCTATGACAGCACCGAGGGTTGTAGCTGATATGCTTATGAGGAGAGAGACAGAACTCCCCTTCATGATCCGTGATAGCACATCCCTACCGAACGCATCGGTCCCAAAAAGATGTCCGGTCTTAAAGGAGGGAGCTTCAAGGACATGTTTCACATCCATCTCTGAAGGATCAAAGGGAAGCCAGAAGGCTGATATAATGATCACGATGACATAGAGTAAAATGATCACCAGTCCTGTTACGGCAATACCGTTCTTGAGTATTCTTGATTTTCCCACGGCTTACCTCGTTGTATCATCTAGGCGAATACGAGGATCCGCTAGAGCATAGATGATATCAGTAATGAGATTCACCACCACAAAGATGGTGGCAATGATCATCACTACTGCCTGTATGATCGGATAGTCCCTTTGATAGATAGCATACAGAGATAGTCTTCCCATTCCAGGAAGAGCGAATACCTCTTCGACGACTATTGCTCCACCAAGGAGATAACCCGCATTGAAGCCAGTAACCGTTATGACCGGTAGGATCGCATTCTTTAATGCATGTGTATAGATCACAGAGTTATGCTTCAAGCCCTTGGCCTTTGCAGTCCTGATATAGTCCTGTTGAAGGACTTCAAGCATACTGTTCCTTGTATACCGCATGACCACTGCAGCAAATCCGATACCGATCGCTAGGGAGGGAAGAAATAACATCTTAAGATTTCTCAGAGGATCCTCAAAGAAGCCTACATAGTTTCCCATGGGTATCCATCCACGGAAACCTGAAAAGGCCATGACCATCAGAGCTGCCAGCCAAAATTGAGGGAGCGATAATCCCAGTAATCCTGTAATGCGGCTTAAGAAATCCCCGAAGGTATTTTGATGCAGGGAAGAGGCAATACCAAGCGGTATACCTATCATCAAGGCAAGGATCAAAGAGAAGAGTGTCAACTCTAGGCTAAGAGGAAGACGAGAGAGGATATCGGGAAGTACTGGACGGCC
>CAZLZY010000484.1:0-1778 GCA_964564075.1 uncultured Spirochaetales bacterium | reverse complement strand
CTCTTTAACAAATCCTGTGTGGTTTTACAACCCATGGGGTCTGCATGACACTTACCAAAAAGCAGATATCTCGTGTAGGTTGTTTACAGCAGAGAGTGAACAGGAGTTGAAGCAGCTAGAAAAAGAGAATCACCGACCCACTTCTCTCTCTCATTATCATCTCTGGAGTCCAGTGGAGCTCCGAATAGGAATCGAATGAAGGGTGGCATAGGTTCTGGTAGCTTACCACCGAAGATAGCGACTGATGAGGGACAATAGCTCTTCTTAAAGAGTGAAGGATTGATTTCTCTGTTCTGATCTACTGTTGTTTGTCTATCAATAGAGAAATCCGAATAACCAGAGGGGGATAGTTCTTCCATGACCATATTCGATTGAATCGGCAGCAATATAAGCATCAGGGATACCTTGGAGCTGTTTCCGAGTCTTTTGCTTTCCTCCAACCTCGATGGTATAGGTATCATTGACAAGAAAATCACCCTTTTCAGGATAGTTTAGCTTCGCTACCTGCTTGATCTGGTTAGCAAGGAATGTTTCTCTTAGATTTCCAGTATCAGGAACCCCTGCATCTAGGAGAAACATCAGGTTCGTATTGTCTAAAAAGACCTTCTCAGGCTTTTGAAGTAGCTTGATACCCTGACTGTTTCTGTAAAGAAGGTGAAAGACTTGAGCCTCTTCAAGGTAATGAAGATAGAGTAAGAAGGTGTTTCTATTTATACCGATCTTCTCGCTGAGTTTGGATACATTCGGAATGAAAGGGACTGATTGAGCAATGATCGTAGTGAGTTGCTTCAACTTTGGTATATATGATGAGTCAACAGCCCTTAATTGCGGTAATTCATAATTTAGTATCATCAGAAGTGTAGCCTCAAGACGCTGTGTGTAATTTTCTTTTCCCTCTAAGAAGTATGGGTAATACCCATATTTCAGGTAATTCTGGAAATATTGAAAAGGTTTGATCTCGGAGACAATTTGTGCAGCTATTGATTGATGATCAGAAAGAATCTGTTCAAATGATAGTATGGGAAAAGTATGACCTGTTTCCAGTATGATGAATTCTCTAAAAGAGAGTCCTGGCAGGTGATACATAAGAGCTCTTCTACTCAGGTCGGCTTTACCCTGATTGAGTTCTAAAAGAGAGGAGCCGGTAAAGACTATATGCAATTCAGGAAAGGAGTCATATAGGTTTTTTATTTCAACTGACCAATTCGGGTAATTATGTACTTCATCAAGAAAAAGATGAGTACCTCCTCTTTTAACAAAATAATCTACCAGATTCGTAAGTGGGTTCGCAGAAAACCACAAGGAATCCATACTGAGGTAAAGAACCCTTTCAAACGGTTCTGGAAAAGTCTTCTTTATATGTTGTAAGAGCATAGTGGTTTTACCGCTTCCTCTGGCCCCTGTTATACCAATGAGTCTAGCCTGCCAGGAGATAGTGGCTTCTGTATCACGAATAATATCTGTATTAGTCCGATAAATATGTCTGAGAGATTGTTCAATGAGTTTTTCCATATGTCATTGTACGGCATAATGATTGAAATGTATACTGGAGTAAACAAAAACTATGAGATAATGTTTAATGTGATATAAAAAAATGATAAAAAATGTATAACAGAGTAAACAATACGTCATAAAAGTGACTAAATATCTGTTAAAAAATATACTACGCAAAAGTCTCAGACGGAGACACACAATAATCCCACTCCCCATGAAACTCATACCTGCAGATGTTGAACTTCCTGAACGAAAGGATCTATCAAAGAAAAGACAAGATAAAT
>CAZLZY010000483.1:0-1780 GCA_964564075.1 uncultured Spirochaetales bacterium | reverse complement strand
CGACATCGAGCAAATCACGAATAACCCTATCGACTCAACAGTTGACACATCCTTTTATATAGTATACATTTATCGACAAGAAGAAACGCCTAAAACCTAGACTTCTAAGCCGTAGGTCATAGGTTCGAATGGGGGTGCGGACAAAAAGTTGGACCGTTTTATGATGCTAGCCCTATCTGAAAGTTATAGATTTTATACTAACTAAAACTGAGAATATCACAATATCTTTTCTCAAATAGAGATAGAAGTATAGACACCTCTCTATAACTAGTATATTATACTAGTTATAGAGAGGTGCTTCTTATGGCAAGACCAGTACGTTCAGATGGAAAAGAACCAGTTACGTTGCACGCGTATAAATCCTATCGCTATGCCTCATCCCAGCCTATGCGTACAGACTCAGAGACCGGAAAGAACACGTTCACTCGTGTTCACTGGGGAAAAGTCTCAGAGGATCTGGTCTTTACTCCCAACAACAAATTTAAACTGGCGACCCCTGAAGAGCGTGATCGACTGGTATTTCCTCCCCAATGGGATCTCAGTGCGATCGAGGAGTTCAAGGGACATGAACAATCAACAGCGTCTGGTCGAGGGCGACCTTCCTATACCGGCGATGATGTGAACAGATTGTATGGAGATATCTGGTTCTTAGAGCAGATAGCCCGTTCAACAGGATTAACAGCAGATCTCCAGGAGGTCTTCGGTGGGGATAGGCAGACCGTGGCAGATCTGCTGACCCTTGCATGTTTCCCCTATCTGACCGGGTATTCCTATAACCGTGTTGAGCGCTGGCAGCGAATCTGCAAAACACCCTCTACCCGCACCCTCAGCCCTGAAGCGGTGACCTGCTTCTTTCAGAGCCTCACGGAACAACATCGTATGGATCTGTTCCGTCTGAGACAGAAACGGTTGAAAACCAAGGAGTTTCTGGCAGTCGATTCCACTTCCCGTAGCTGTTATGGTAATTCAATCGCATCCATACGATGGGGAAAGAATAAAGAACACGATCCATTACAACAGACCAATGAACTGGTGGTCTATGGCCTTGATAGCCATATGCCGGTGTTTTATCAGCAACTACCAGGGAATATACCTGACAGCAGGACCGTGGAACTTCTCGTCAGTGAACTTGATCATGCGGGTTTTGAGAGTGTTGCTCTTGTTATGGATCGAGGCTACTCATCAGTAGCTGTTCTGGAGCTGTTGCTGAAACACGATAGACCGTTTGTCATGTGTTCGAAGACCAACTGGTCGTTGGTGTCACAGGAGATCTCCGCACTGGATCTCTCCACGGGCAAACCTGAAGGATTCTGCGTAGATGCTCACTACCGATTGTACCATTACCAGAAGCCTCTTTCCTATACGCTGAAGATGAATGGCGGCGGATATAGAGCGGTGAAGGGGCTCAACCTGAATCTCTACTTCGATCCCCAACGTCGTGGGAAAGATCTGATCCAGATTGATATCGATATTACCTATCAGCAGCAGGAACTTGAACAACTGCTACAGCTACAGCTCGAAGTGGTAGAGAAAGAACTCAAACGATGTTTTCCCTACTACATCGTCAGCCTGGACGAGTGCGGCACGCATGTGAGTTCCTACGAACGTAATGAGAAGGCTATTACCGATGCCTTGAAGCGCTCAGGCTTCATCTCGATCCTGTCCTACTCGATAGAAGGGGACAGTAAGCAGGTCTGGGACTGGTATCATCTACGAGATGAGCAAGAAAAGTTGTTCACTCAGCTAAAGACGTCGATGCGTATGCGCAGGACTCGAAGCT
>CAZLZY010000482.1:0-1784 GCA_964564075.1 uncultured Spirochaetales bacterium | reverse complement strand
TTCATTTCGATCATACGAAAACATCAGGCACAGGACAGAGTCCTCTGTGCCAGTTTTCATACATCCAATCTTCAATATGTACGAGCACAGGCTCCTGATATCGGAACGAGCATGGCAAAAGGAGAGGTCCGCAAGCTACTACTAGCACAGAAACTCCATCTCCCGATCAATATCAACAAGATACCGGGGATCGCCTTCCAGGTTCCGATCAGTAAGGGATCTACAACGGTCATCACCCCAGGTTTCATCAAACGATTCCATAAGTTGGGTCTGTTCATTCAGGTCTGGACGATCAATGATGCTCAAACGATGAGAAGACTTCTTGATATGGGAGTTGATGGTGTCTTCACCGATGATCCTAGACTTCTTATCGAAGTAGTCAATGAGAGAAAGTAGTATAGGTGATCTATAAGAGCTTCATCCACTACATGTCCTCAATCCTAGATTCCTGATTGAAGCAGAGATGATCAAGTGGTTGAGTCTAGTAGAGCAGCTTAACCAAGGATCAGGGAGATCATCATCATGCAGGACAAACGAAAGAGAATCATCGAAGCTACTATCCCAGGTATGATCATACGCATGACTCTCCCTACCATCATAGGTATGCTTGGACTTATGATCTTCAATGTAGTCGATACCTTCTATGTAGGACGGCTTGGAGCCATAGAGCTAGCAGCGATCTCCTTCACGTTCCCGATTGTCATGGTCATCAACAGCTTCACACTCGGTATAGGCATCGCCACCATGGCGATATTCTCAAAAGCGGTCGGGAATCAGGATAGAGAAGAGGAAAGATTACTCGCGACCTCTGCGCTCCTACTAGGTCTTCTCATCGCAGCTACCGTCTCACTCATTGGATATAATACGATGGAGTCGCTCTTCTCCCTCATGGGAGCTACCAGTGAACTGATGCCCTATATCTTAGACTATATGAGTATCTGGTATATCGGAACGATCTTCATCGTCATCCCCATGATCGGAGACCATATCCTTCGAGGTCTCGGTGATACCAAGACCCCCTCTTTTGTCATGCTTACCGTTGCTCTTGTCAATCTGATCCTTGATCCTCTTCTGATCTTCGGGATAGGACCCTTCCCTGAGATGGGGATAAAAGGGGCCGCTGTAGCAACGGTATTCTCTCGAATGATCGCATCGGTAGTCTCCCTACT
Source organism: uncultured Spirochaetales bacterium (assembly GCA_964564075.1). Lineage (GTDB taxonomy): Bacteria > Spirochaetota > Spirochaetia > CAKZLE01 > CAKZLE01 > CAKZLE01. The sequence continues at coordinate 615 of CAZLZY010000482.1, read as the reverse complement.
CATACAGACTCGCAGAGAGCATCTGATCACATTCAAGACGATCACGTTCAGACAGGTATTGCAGGAGTGGAGAAGACTCCTGTTTCTTGGCATACCTAATGCGGCAGTGAAAGCGATAGCCCCTTTCGGTGCGGTGATCTTCACTACTATCCTAGCAAAATATGGCTATGAGGCAGTAGCTGGTTATGGAGTAGCTGCCAAGATCGAAGGAGTCGTCTTCTCGATAATAAATTCACTTGGAGTCACTGCGGCGGTCTTCACGGGACTTAATCTAGGGGCAGGTAAAGTCGATAGAGTCAGAACCGGTATCAAGTGGTGTAATATCTACGGGATCATCATCGGAGTCACCTCTGCGATCCTTCTCTCGATCTTCGGAGCCTCAATTGGAAGCCTCTTTAACAGTGATCCACTCATCCAACAGACAACCGCTCTCTATCTTTCTATCGTCCCCTTCAGTTATGCTCTTTACAGTTTGGGGCAGAATGGGACTTCAGTCCTCAATGTCTTTCACCGACCTCTGCTCGTAAGCCTTCAGAACTTCATACAGATCGGGGTGATCGCGTGCGACAAGAAGTCGCTTAATATATTGTCGAAAGACTACCCTATCCATTCAGG
>CAZLZY010000481.1:0-1788 GCA_964564075.1 uncultured Spirochaetales bacterium | reverse complement strand
GAAAATAATTTTTCACAATCTTCTCGGATGAATAGATTCTTTCTGATTCTGATAGGAGTTCATTGACTTGTTCAGTAATGACTGAACTGAAGGTTTTATCAACTAGATAATACTCTTTGAACAGGTCATCATCAATCTTGTTCAGGATGAGATCTACATCAAGGTCTTGCTCAACCTTCTCCCAGGCAAAAACAATTATTCTAGAACCATACTCATCAGGAGATTCTTTCTTCAAGAGTCTCACGATCTTGGTTCGTATTTCATTAAGTAGAGGTCTCTTCGTATGACAAACGATATATTCCAATAGATGGAGGATTCTTCTTCTATGAATATATCTAGCACCATCAAAAAGAGTGAAGAGATCCAGTAATCTTTCACATACTGAAATCAAGTCCTCTTGCTCATACACAACTCGATATTCTAACCCCGCAAGATAGAAGAGCATCAGATTCATCTCAATTGGATAAGAGGACTTATCACCGAGCCACGCAAGGAGCTCACCCCTTTGAGATGGGGCCATCTGTTCATAATGCAATATCTCGAGAGAAATAGACCCCACTTGTTCCTTCTTGTCTGTTACTGCTCCACAACCCGGGGCCTCAAAGCTGATAGGCAATGAAGTATCTATGACATAGGGATTGTTTCCTTTCTGCCTCGCCTCTTTACAACGACAGATATATACATAGGGTTCTTGAAGCTCCAGTTCATCAATAGTAAAAGAATCGCCCTTCTTATAGAATCTTACCGACGTATCTCTCTTAGCTTTTCTGAACAGAAAGATACTCAAAGCTGCAAGCCCCATTGCTAATATGGTCAGTACTATCATAATCAATACATTCATTTCACTGCCTACCTATAATATCTTGCCATAATAACGCTTAGCTAATTCGTCAAAATCAAACCGATGCTGAGTCCTTTCTATCATCTCATTCACACTTGGGTACCCAATGATGTGTGGATATTCATAAAATGGGTGGGAAAGCCCATATGCTATAGCATATCGGTGATAATTATTTTGATCCTTATCTGAAAATTCCAAATCTTCAGGAATACGTATTTTCTTCAAATCGAATTGTGGGATCCCTGCTTGTTTAACTTGGGTATAAGTGCGTCTAATTGATCGTATATACCATTTTGACGCTAAACCTCCACCGCCAACAAATATGGTCAGTTGCTCATCTGATTTCAAGAACCATCCTGTATCATCGCTATTCTTTGCTTGCATAATGACTTCTGCCACAAATGATTTAACCGCTTGTTCGGCCTCTCGCATATTAAAATTGTTTATCTTTGTCTCTTCTGAGAAGAGCTCTGTTTTAATCTGCTGAATATCATGTTTTTTTTGAGAAGTAGCAAAGGTGTTTGTAAGTCCTATAATACCTATGGGCTGGATGGATGCACTATAGAAATTCACAGACTTCTTCCCATCTCTGGTCTTCACATTGAATGCTACCCCATCTGATGTTCCACCACCAATATCATAGTAGATATACATACTGTTCTTAGAGGCTTGAGATTTGACGAAGGAAAAGATACCCGCTGCTATTTCAGGTATTGCTGTGAAGGGAATGTTCTCATCATGTATTCTACTTTTTAGTGTTTCTATCTCTTTTTTCAAAGATACTAGATCAGATGGGATATGAATCTTCTCAGATAAGATCCACGCTATATCTATCAAAGATTGATAAGGGGCAAGTTCTTCTGAATCATAGTATTTCACAGGAATCCCAACACTTCCTGACCATTGGATAATACGTTTATAGATTCTAGAATATTGAGAGGCAATGA
>CAZLZY010000480.1:0-1793 GCA_964564075.1 uncultured Spirochaetales bacterium | reverse complement strand
CCCAGCTATAGTTCCGAGTTCTAATACCGGATGAAGAGTTACCGTAACAGGTTCCATCAAGGCTCCCTGTTTCATGCTCACTTTATCACCAAGCTTAAGGACGTTATTGGCTTTCATACGTACATACTCAGCAAAAGCTCCATGCTTTCTCGACCCTACGAATGAGTAACCACCACAAAGGGAGTAGAGCCCCTGCTGACACCACTTACAGGTATGACAAGGCTCAAGGGGTACAGCAGTAACACGCTCACCTATAGTAAGGCCTTCAACCCCTTCACCTATCTCATCAATATATCCTGAGAACTCATGTCCAAGAACGATTCTATTCCACTTCTCATTATCATCGACCATTCGATGGATATCAGAACCACAGATCCCTGCATATGCGACTTTGATGATGACTTCACCTTCGCCTGCTGTAGGTTTATCGATCTCTACACACTCTACCTGTTTCAGCGCACTTCTTAATGCTGCTTTCACAATGCTTCTCCTTATTCCCTTCCTACTAGAGCTCTTTTACCGAGGCTCCGAACGTATGAAAGGTATCTTCTAATTTTTCGTAAATAGTATTAAAAAGTTCCATTCTCTTTTCATACATCCTATGTACTTCCTCTCCATGAGGAGTAAATGTCTCTCTTATTGGGATAGACTTAGCTGCGGATTCAAAATCTGGTACGATGTGAGCTCCTACCGCTGCGATCATAGCAGAACCAAGCGATGCAACATCTCCAGAACCAGGGATGACGACATTCATTGAAAGAATATCAGCAAATAGCTCAGACCAGATAGTGCTGTTCGCACAGCCACCTGTCAGTCTTACCTGATTTGGTCTTACACCCATTCGATGAAGTTCTCCGAAGATCCTTCTCACTCCAAGAACATTCCCTTCCATAAGGGTCCTTAAGAGTTCACCCTTCGTGACTGACGGTGATAATCCATAGAGGACTCCTCGGGTGTCATCATTCCATAAGGGTGCCCGCTGGCCAACCATATAGGGAAAGAACAGAGGAGAGTTCACTCGTGTAGTTGCCTCTTGCGCTAATCTATCTATTTCTTTGAAATCATCGTTCTCTAGGATCTCTTTGAACCATTTCAGTCCTGCTCCACCATAATCGACGCCTGCGACTGATAACCATCGGTTCGGTACAGCATGTCGATAGAGATGCATCTTCTCACTATATTCAGGAGTACTGATACAACTGTTGACTGTGGTCACCGTACCTGCAGAGACATAGACATCATGTTGTTGATACAAGCCTGCACCAACACCTGCTGCTACATTGTCCATAGAACCAGCTACAACAGGAGTCCCTGCTGCTAGACCGGTAAGAGCTGCTGCTCTCTTGGTCACTTTCCCGATGATGGAGGTACACTCTCTTATCTCAGGTAGTTTCTCTCTATCGACTCCACAACCTTTCAATAGTTCATCAGACCATGCTGATTCTGCTGTATAACAGAGTTGTGATAATCCACATTCACTGACATCCATTGAAAGGGCATCTGTTAATCTATATGCGAGAAATCCATTGGCATGAAGGATCACTGAGGTCTTATCATAGACTTCAGGTTCATTCATCTTGAGCCACATGATCTTTGGTCCGAAGTTTGATGGGTCATTATGATTCCCACTGATCGTGAAGAACCTATTCCCGAATATATAGTCGATATCATCACACTCAGTACGTGATCGCCTATCCATCCATAACATCGCAGGATAGAGGACTTTACCCTCTCCATCGAGGGGGACTACTGCAGAGGACATACTGTCGATACCGATCACTAAAATATCAGAA
>CAZLZY010000479.1:0-1797 GCA_964564075.1 uncultured Spirochaetales bacterium | reverse complement strand
ATTGGATGACCACATGATCTGTAACTGTTCTTTATATTTCTTGAATGGAACTGACCTAATAGTAATCGATACCTCAGGATTCTCAACAGTGTAAGCATCAGCTATTGCCTGCATCCCATCTACGAGACCGGGGCTCCCTGGGAGGAACATCTTCAATTCACCAGAACCAGTACTCTCTTCCTGCTCTCCACCGGCCCATACACATGACAGACTGGTAATCATGATCAATATAATAATCAAAACTCTCTTCATCTCAATACCCCTTTTTTTTTATGGCTGTGTGGGAAGTTAAACATCATTCCATTTGAACAGCTCTAATAGTAGTGTATGGTACATCAGCGCCTAAACAATGCCATATGGCAGGTTATAAATAAAAATAGATTAGAAGACATCACTATCACGTGAACTAACCAGATCACAAGATACATAGTGCTTAAGTTCTCTATATAATGAATCTATTTCATATGGCTGAGAATAATTCGATTCATGGATCATCACCACTCTCTTCACTCCGGCCTTCTGAGTTAGAGGCCCAAGTACTGATGGCCTCATGTGGTAGGACCAAATGACATCTTCTCGTTCTTCATCAGTGAGCCCACCCCAATGAGCATGATGGATGTTCTCCTCAGTACAGACCTCGACCACCATGACATCAACATCCCTTGCTGCTTGAGTGAAGGATTCACTCACCTGTCCATCTCCACACCAGAAGATCGATTTATCTTCTGTAGTGAACTTGAATCCAAAGTTATCGAGATACCCATGAGGATGTCTGACCGCTTCTACGGTCACATTCTCATCTGTATAAATCAATCCCTCTTCAATCTCAGTCACTTCAACTTTACAACCCTCAGGGCTAGCTGGGTCCAAACTATTTAGTCTGTCATCAATATCGACCTTATGTGCTTCAATAAGATGTTCTATCATCTCCTTCGTTCCTTTTGGTCCAAAGATCCTCATCGGTGTATCTCTCCCGAATATCCAGGTATTGAGCAGTAGACTTGCAAGACCTGTGATATGATCTGAATGAAGATGTGTGATAAAAAGTGTATTGAGTCTCTTTGGTGCAAAGCAATCTGCAAACCTACCAGCATGAGCTCCAGCTGCTTTTGCAATCGCCCTAATGATCCCCTCTCCGGCATCTATAAGATAGGGTATCTCACCAGCTATCACTGCCCCTGCAGGTCCAAACCTGAAGGGATTAGGACTTGGGGTCCCCGTGCCTAGAGTCAATATAAAGGACTTGTCTGCTTCTGAAATAAAGGATCTGGGTTCTCCTGGATCGATAGTTATGTCCTTGGTTTTGAATCTATGAGTTGCACACATTGGTAGCTCCTTTTATGTAAAAATAATAATTTAGTAGATTTTCAGGCGTATAAAATAAGCTCAACTCTGGATCAAGCCTTCTTCTTCATCAAGAAATGCAGATATATCATCCATTTGAGCTGAGGTGATATGGATCTTCTTCTTTACCGTCGAGATCAGACCACGTGCAACTAGCTCATTGCAAAGACGGTACATAGTCCTGATGCTTATACCAAGTTCTTGGCACATTGCTTCCCGAGTCTCTTTCACTAATATCGCCTCCTCCTCATGAATCATTCCACTATAGTTCTGAAAGAGATAATTCACTAAGGCATATAATCCAGTATAGACGACCATCTTGCCATGGGAATTCACTGAGGGGTAAAGCTGTCGTGCGAAGATCTGTACGATCTTCTTATAGGCTTCCTGATCCTCATCAAGCCATCTTGAAAGTACGGTCTTTCGAATCCTGATATACGAGGACTCCTCAGC
>CAZLZY010000478.1:0-1798 GCA_964564075.1 uncultured Spirochaetales bacterium | reverse complement strand
AACCAGTATTGAAATTCATAGAATCTCATATAAGTCGTATTTTGATTGCTGATGAGGTTGGTCTTGGAAAGACCATTGAGGCTATATATATATGGAAAGAATTACAAGCAAGGCAATCGGCCCGAAGAATGCTCATAGTTTGTCCTGCAATGTTAAGAGAGAAATGGAAAGATGAGTTAAGGGAACGATTTGGGATACGGTCGAGCATCGTAAATGCAAAGGAGTTGCTGCAAGATCTTGAGGAAATGATCTCAATGAATGATAAAGGAAGAAGTTTTGTATATATTGCTAGCCTTGAAGGTTTAAGGCCACCAGCTGATTACCAAGAAGGGCAAACAAAGAACTGGAGAGCGAAACTGGGATGGTTTATGGAAGAGAACTCATTGGGAACTGGAATCCCTCTCTTTGATCTAGCTGTCTTTGATGAGGCTCATTATCTGAGGACACCCACCACAGCAAGCAATAGACTCGGGAGATTGGTCAGAGATGCATCGGGGAGTATGGTGTTTCTAACGGCTACTCCTATCCAGACATCAAATGAGAATCTTTTTCAGATCATGAAGCTCATTGATCCAGATCAATTCTATGATTCTAGGATATTCTCACATCAGACAGAGTTGAACTCACCTCTCATCAAATTGTCAAACTTTTTGAAAAGTCATAATACGGATTCTGATCAGATTCTAGGAGTGTTGGAAGAGATACGATCTGATGACACAAATGAGCATGTCCAACTGATAGATCATATTAAAAGACGTTTTGCAGGACACCCGATTGAGTCTATTTTGAGTGATCATGAAAAGATTCTCTCAATTTGCCGAATAATAGATTCGAATCAGTTATTGAATCGATACATGAACAGGACCAGGAAACGAGATGTGATTGAGAATAGAGTCGTGAGAACCGCAGAGACCCTACCAGTTCATTATTCTTCAGTTGAAAGAAAACTCTATAAGACATATTCCAAACTCATCCAAAGAAAGGCTCATGACGAAGGAGTTATGGTTCCTTTCGTTCTCATAACCAGACAGCGCCAGATGGCGAGCTCTCTTGTTGCAGCGCTGAAGAATTGGGAGAATACCGGCCTTGCTGGGCAATTTAGAGAATACATGTGGGAAGATTTTGGTGAGATTGAGATCGAATCGGCTGAGAATATCGTAGATGACTTGTTAGATGCAGCTTTCCTGAAATCTGTTGATATTGATGAACTAGAAGTAAATGATTCAAAGTATTTTGCTTTGGTACATGGAATAAATGACATAATCAGCGAATATGGTAAAGAGAAGATCATTATCTTCTCATACTTTCGTAAGACACTCTCTTATCTTGAAGAAAGATTACAGAAAGATGGGTATGTAACTTTCCTGATTCAAGGGGGTATGGGAGATGATAAGTTTGAAGTGATTGATAGATTCAGAGAGCATACAGGTACTTCGATCCTCTTATCATCAGAGGTAGGAAGTGAAGGTATAGATTTACAATTCAGTAGGATATTGATCAATTATGATCTGCCCTGGAATCCTATGAGGGTGGAACAGAGGATAGGTCGTATCGATCGGTTGGGTCAGAAGTCTCAAAGAATCAATATCATAAACTTCACAAATTTTGATACCATCGAAGATCGGATCCTTGATCGTCTCTATGAACGAATCAATATTTTTGAATCGAGTATTGGTGATTTAGAAGATATCTTGGGATCATTACAATCAGAGTTACGAGTGATCGCTTATTCACCTGAATTATCAGATAAGGAAAAGAACAAGCAAGCAGCACAAGCAATGAAAGCTCGTCTAGAGAA
>CAZLZY010000477.1:0-1800 GCA_964564075.1 uncultured Spirochaetales bacterium | reverse complement strand
AAAGGGGAATTACTAGTCTCAACAGAAAATAGTCTTAGAAAGAAGACCGGCAAATCTGATGCTCTTCGTAAAGAGAATTATGAACTGCGGTCAGAGAAGAAAAAATTGAAAGACGATCTCACTCTTCTGAGAGTAAAAGAAGAGTATCTTTCATACATCGAACGGTTCACGGTATATACCCGGTCAAGGCATGATTATGATCAGAACCTTATGAAATTGACCCCAGAGCAATTCAAGGCGAGTAGAAGAATTGGTGAGATTGGAGACTATCTTGTGAGAGGAGGGGCCGGGACGGGTAAGACACTTGTTCTTCTGCATGCCCTGATGAACCATGAGAAAGCATCGAAAGAACAGTTTGATTTTAGTAAACGTAGTGAACGAATGCTTCTTACCTATACCAAGTCTTTAGTGCGATTTAACCGATATCTTGCGAAGCTGCTTACTGAAGACGAGCTCGCTTTTACCATATCGACATATGATGATTTTCTTCTGAAACGATTAATTATGATAAATGGTGAATACATAATCGATTACACATATCTTGAGACCCTCCTTGATGATGATACAGTGAAATGTCTTAATGCTAAGGAGTTAAAAGCAGAGCTTGAGATTGCAATCTTCGGTCGGAATTTAACCTATGATGCGTACTTACTTAATCCAGCAAATAGAGCAGGTATGAAAAAAGCTCTTACGAAGAGTCAAAAAGAGGACGTCTGGACGATAGCGAAGTCAGTACGAAAAGCAATGGAAGATAATAACCGATTCTCAAAAAGTTTCAGCAGATTGATTTTACTTAAAGCACTAAAAGAGACACCAAGCCTTATTAAGGAGATGTCAGTAAAACGTATATACATTGATGAAGTTCAAGACCTATCACCGGTTGAGGTGACCCTATTGTCTATACTCTCAGATGAGGGCCTTGTCATGGCTGGAGATGACAAACAGGCGATCTACCAGTCAAATTTTTCTTTCAGGCGACTTGGAGTGAATGTCATAGGGCATTCGACCAACCTCCTGATGAATTACCGGAATACACGTCAGATCTTTCACCTTGCAGAACTCTATAAGAAAGAACTCATTCCAGGAGATGCTAGAGAGCAACAAATTGAAAAACAATGGTTTGAAACATTTAGAGATGGACCTCCTCCCGAGATATGGTGTAAAGATTCAGTGTCCCAGTTAATCACGATCCTTGCAAACAGAATCTCTTTCTTCCTTGAGACTCTTCATTACGAGCAGGAGAATATTGCCGTTCTTGTTCCCTCAAATAGTCTAATAAAGCATGTGAACGAACAGCTTTGCAATAAAGGTTTTACCATGATAGATATCAGAAGCGGTGACTTCAGTTTTGAAGATTCAAGTGGTATTCGGATATCTACATTACATTCAGCAAAAGGTGTGGAGTTTCCGGTAGTCATGCTGTTCATTCCAGACATGGTAGTATCTTCACGGCTAGCAGAGAACACTGCCCTAGCATCTAGCAGGAGACTTCTCTATGTAGCTATGACCCGATGTTTGGATAACCTACAAATATTTACCTTGCAGTCTCCAGAGAATATACTGATCAAGGAATTTCTTGAGGTATTTAAACACTATGAGCAAGGACGCATGGAATTACAATATTAAGGAATATACTGAGTTCAAAGTAATACTTGAGAGCTTCTTTTCAGAAGCCTACAGGTAAACTGTTAGCTGCCCAGGAGATGACTTTTCTACTACACCCTCTAGATTGCCGGCAAATTATATCTAGGTTAGAACAGTAACCCCAAAACGAGCATAGAGGTCCTTCTGTTTTTTGTG
>CAZLZY010000476.1:0-1800 GCA_964564075.1 uncultured Spirochaetales bacterium | reverse complement strand
CATTGAAAGCAGACTCCCTCGAGAGTCTTTTAACTCCCTCATAGAGAGGTTCTTTTCCAACGATCGAACCGATACATCCACGAAGCCGTTCGCCGACGACTGGGTCAGATATCTTCAAGGTGACGAACACTCCACGGCGATCGAACACTTCAGGATATCTTCTATAAATCAGTTCGGAAGGGAGGATCTTCTTCTCACAGGAATCATCCTCTAGTAGACTACATTCGATCATATCTCTGGCTGTCTTAAGCAGCATACTCTTTACTTCATCATGTAACATAATAACCTCACAATCTAACTATCACTCCCAGAATACAGAGCAATAGGAAACAAAATCTGGTAGGGGACTCTTAGCCATATCATTAGAAGTGTAATAGTCTACTACGACCCCTGTCAACTTCAATTCACGAGATATCGCAGAAACTAACAGGGCTGGTGCAAATCCACAGATCGTCGGATGTTCTTCAAAGAACCTTCTCATCAGTTCCTCCAAAGCTCCTTCAGCAAATCCCTGAGCATAGGACCTATCATTCTTCTTAACCGATGAGAGGATCGAATTCATATCATCTGAACCATATGGCGTATATCCGAAGCGGTCACCATAATGGGTAAAATCTGAGCTGGCGATGATAACAGTCTTCCCCTCATCTATCATCTCTCTTCCCAGATTATCTATCGTCATACGTGCTATCTCATTCACATGCTCTACGGAACTCAAGGAGGATATGAGCATGATAGAGACTGAGATCTCCCTATTTCGCTTCTCCGAGAGATAGGCGATGAAAGGGAGGACCATCTCAACTGCATGTTCATCTTTTATTGCACGAATATTACACTCTTTGATCGTGTCAGGGAATCCCGCACAGATTGATCTATAGGGTATCTGAGCGATAGGCGTCTCAAGAGATTCGAAATCTGCTGTGGTGATCATATCAGGTTTCAGATAGGCATAATGAGATGGGGCTATGATACAGATATGTTCAGTGGTTTCGGGAAGGTTATTGAAGAATCGTGCAATAGCACGTCCTGAGTAGTAGAGACCTGCATGAGGAAGTAATCCAAGCTTCACCTTATAGGTGTCCATATCAGAAGCTGATTGAGCAAGGTACTTCTCGATCTCTCGCTTCAGGTCATCTGACTTTCCAGCATACCATGCTCCAGCGTATCGAGCTTTTCGACAAGGATTATCTGTAGGCATAAAATCACCTCCCTACTATCTCCTTCCAGTATACAATACCGAGGTCGAATTCGTAAGAGATGGTTCTATTTTTCTATAAGTTTGACAGTTCTCTTGCAGCTAGCTCTTCATATACCCTTCGGTTAACAGGGACATCGAGACCAACTTTCTCTGCCTTTTCTAGTACTGTGCCAGCGAACAGTTCCAGCTCACTCTTTCTCCCTGCTTCAAAGTCCTGATACATAGAAGGCTTCCCAGATGGATTCATCGTCAGGAGCAGCTCACTCCATCGATCAAGATCACTTTCATCAAGGGGGTGTTCAGTATACTTCGATAACTCGATCACCTCTTCCATCAACTCCGTCATGAGAGTAACAGGTTCGCCCTCTTTCTGAAATGCGCCAAAAGAGGCCTCTAGAAGAGCTGAAGCTTGATTGATCCCTACATTCACCATGAACTTCCACCACAGTTGATAGATCATATCCTCGGGTACCAAGACGTTGACTCCTGCATTCGCTAGGTATTCACGAACCTCGATGACTCTGTTAGTAAGGTTCTCCTGATCATTGGATATCTCACCAAAGACAACTCTTCCTTTGAGGGTATAGTGTATACGGTTGCCT
>CAZLZY010000475.1:0-1802 GCA_964564075.1 uncultured Spirochaetales bacterium | reverse complement strand
TTATTTCTTTATCAATGATCTTGCTGCTTCAACGATCTTTTCAGAGGTAAGTCCGAATCGTTCCTGCAGGTAATCCTGAGTTCCAACTTCACCGAACTCATCATTGACTCCAACACGTTTCATAAGTGTAGGCAGGTTCTCTGATAAGTACTCACTAACAGCTCCACCGAGACCACCGATCTTCTGTCCGTTCTCACAGGTAACGATTCCACCAGTCTTCTTCGCATATTCAGCAACAAGTGCTTCATCAAGAGGTTTGATGGTATGCATATCGATGACTGCGGCATTGATTCCCTCAGCAGCCAAAGCTTTCTCAGCCTTGAGAGCCTCAGAGACCATGACAAGACCAGTTGCGATGATAGTCACATCAGTTCCGTCTTTGATGACGATTCCCTTACCCAATTCGAATTCCTGATCATCTTTATAGATGGTCATAGCACCCTTTCGGTGTAATCTCATATAGACAGGTCCCTTGTACTCATACACTGCACGAGTCAGTTTATGAAGAGACACGGTATCACATGGATCTAGTACTACGAGACCGGGGATGACTCTCATCAGAGTGATGTCACAGAAAGGCATATGTGTTCCACCGTTGAACTGTGCGGTTACTCCCGGGTCAGATCCAACGAGTTTTACGTTCTGTTTTGCATAGTTCACTGAAAGAAAGAACTGATCATAGGCTCTTCTTGAAGCGAAACATCCGAATGTTGAGGCAAAAGGAATGAATCCCTGAGAAGCCAATCCTGCAGCAACACCGACCATATTGGCCTCAGCTACACCTGCATTGATCATTCTCTCTGGGTATGCATCCTTGAACCCTTTTGTTCCGTTTGCAGACATCAGGTCTGCATCCATGACGACGATCTTATCATCTTCTTTAGCCAACTCGATGAGGGTGTCGGCATATACTGCTCTCATATCTGCATAGGTATCTAATTGTTTCATAACTCTACTTCTCCCCCTGCAGCAGCGCAATCGCTTCTTTCGCTGTTTCATAGGTGAATGCCATACTGTGTGAGCTGACTTTCCCTTCACCGGGTGCAAAACCCTTTCCTTTGATGGTATCACATACGATCATTGATGGTCGTTCTTTCACCTGCTGTGCATTGGTGATAGCTCTCTCGATATCGGCTACGTTATGGCCATCGATTCGCTGTACATGCCATCCGAATCCATTCCATTTAGTGGTGATATCATCAATTCCCATGACATCTGCAGTATCACCATCGATCTGCATCTTATTATAATCAGTGAAGGCTATGAGGTTACCCAGTTTGTAGTGAGCTCCGAACATAGCTGCTTCCCAGATCTGACCTTCCTGACTTTCTCCGTCACCAATGATCAGATAGGTATTCACATCATTACCTTTTATCTTTTCTGCAAGAGCAATACCCATTGCAGCTGAAGAACCCTGTCCAAGTGAACCAGTCGTGAAATCAATTCCTGGGGTCCTGTTCATGTCACAGTGGCTTGGTAGGTTCGTTCCGCCATGATTCAATGTATGTAGCCACTCTTTTGGGAAGAATCCCTTGTCAGCTAATACGGCATATAAAGCTGGTCCTGAATGTCCTTTTGATACTACCAGTTTATCTCTGGTCTCCATCTTAGGGTTCTTTGGATCAATATTCATCTTGCTGTAGTACAGCACGGTAAGGATATCTACTACAGACATCGCTCCACCAATGTGACCAACTCCGAGGTATCCTACCTCATCGATGGTGAGCACACGAATCTCTTTCGCTTTCTGCTCAAGGAAGGTTCTCTTTTCTGCTTCCATTCTTTTCTCCTTGTCATCAAAA
>CAZLZY010000474.1:0-1823 GCA_964564075.1 uncultured Spirochaetales bacterium | reverse complement strand
AAAACTAACAAAAAAAGAAAAAGAATCACAACTGTTTAAATTTAAAAAACCAGTATCTTAACAAAGTACGGTAGAAAAAATAAGATGAAAAATGCTCAAAAAGGTGTAATGCAGGAACTAGAGAATCGATGGCCAGGTGCTAGCATCTCTTCAACTGGACTTCGACATGTAGTCGATCAGGTTGGATCAGGAGATTCATCACCAAAGATGGGGCAGACGGTAACGGTTCATTATACAGGTTCTCTACTCAATGGACAGGTGTTCGATAGCTCTGTAAAACGTGGTGAACCAGCTCAGTTTGCAATTGGGCAAGTCATTGAAGGATGGAATGAAGCTCTACAACAAATGAAGAAAGGTGAAAAAAGAACTCTTATCATACCCCCTCAACTGGGCTATGGAGAAAAAGGATATCCCGGAGTTATTCCTCCTAGTAGCTTCCTGATCTTTGAAGTAGAATTGATAGATTTCTAAGAAGATGGCTGTAAAAAAGAATAAGACTATTTTTAAATGCTCCTCCTGTGGCCAAGAAGAGACCAAATGGCTTGGGAGGTGTCCTTCCTGCGGTTCTTGGAATAGCTTTGAAGAAGAGCAGGTTGCAGCCAAAAAGAAAATAACCTCTGCTGAAAAGAAGAAATCAATAGAGGCCATAAATCTTTCAGCAGTAGATACCCTTTCTGATTATCGATTCACCACAGGGATAACTGAATTGGATCGTGTGCTTGGTGGGGGTATCATGAAAGGTGGTGCGGTACTGCTAGGTGGTGAACCTGGTATCGGAAAATCAACCCTCATGCTACAACTCCTCAGCTCAGCTCCCGTGAAGAAAAGCCTTTATATCTCAGGAGAGGAATCTCCAACTCAGATACGTATGAGAGCTGACCGGTTAGACTTGATCCTTAACAAGATAGACCTCCTCCATGATTCTGAACTAGAGCACATAGAGAGGGTCCTTAGCAAAAGCAAACCTCAATTAGTGATCGTTGATTCAGTACAGACTTTATTTAGTCAAGAGATCGGATTAGTGCCTGGAACTACATCTCAGATCAAATATACCTGTATGGAGTTGATCAATTGGGCTAAAATTCAGGGAACAGCGATCTTCTTCATTGGACATGTCACAAAGGATGGATCGCTTGCTGGACCTAAAGTCATAGAACATATGGTTGATACTGTGATCAATTTTGAGCAGGCTGCGTCAGGTATACGGATCATTCGTGCAAGTAAGAATCGCTTTGGATCTGTAGATGAACTTGGTGTCTTTACGATGGGGGATAAGGGGCTACTTCCTGTTGCTGATCCAGCAACATTCTTCATCGGGCAAAGACGAGATCCTATTCCTTCTGGGAGTGTGATAGCTGCAGTCTTTGAAGGTTCAAGAACCTTTATGGTTGAGATACAGGCGCTTACGATACCTGCGAAAAGTGGTTATAGTAGAGTGTATTCTGACCGGATCGATAGTGCAAGAGTCTCACGGATATCAGCAGTGCTAGAGAAACATTTTGGATTAGCTCTATCCTCGAATGATATCTATATTAATGTTGCTGGTGGTATGAGGCTAAGTGAAGTTGGAATCGAGCTGGCTCTAGCGATGGCTATATATACGGCAATAACAGGAAAAACACTCAGTAATAATGTAGTCCTTGTGGGTGAGTTAAGCTTAGCTGGAGAACTACGTGCGGTACCGCATCTTGATAAACGAATAAAGACCGCAAAAGAGATGGGGTTTACTGTGATGGTGGGACCTGATAAGAGGACAAAGTCAAAAGTAACCCATAAGAATCATAATGGTCTGACTTTCATCCCCTGTAGGACTATAGAAAATG
>CAZLZY010000473.1:0-1829 GCA_964564075.1 uncultured Spirochaetales bacterium | reverse complement strand
CTTTCTTCCAATCCGTGTCGTTGAATAGAGTCACATGTAAGACATAGAAGAGAATACTGATTGGGATGAAGATCAGCGTAGTGACGATAGACCAATTCATCTGTCCACTTATTGATAGTTCAAGACTCCAAAGCAACATCGCAATGTCTAAAAAGAGGAACCCGATGATATTCAATCCCCTCTTCTTCGTCTTGTTTATATACATCAGATATATTGAGGTCCAGAGGAGACAGACCATAACCATCAAAGACCAAGAGAGTCTCATTGAGATGAGCCAGTTCAACCCCATACAAATAAGAGCTATATCAAGAAAGATGACAGCTAATAGTTGTAGTACGTTAGGACGTTTCAGGCTGATGTAAAAAAGCAGGAGTTCTACTGCAAAAAAGACCAATAAGAAGAATGGCATTTGTCCAGTCAGGAAGCCTTCAAGTGTATCAGTCCGGATATCGATGAAAAGATTTATGAAGAAGATGATGAGCATACAGGCTGTCACCGATATGAGAGGTCTTCTTCCAAAACGATAGAAGAACCACGCTATGAGCATTACACCGATCATCGGTACGATCACAAAGAAGGACCAGGTGATAGCTCGATGTTGCAAGAGATCAAGACCGATGGATATCGCTATCGGGAATAATCCCACAAAAGCGATCAATCCAGTGATCAAGAACCTCTTCTCCTTCTTAGAGAGCTCTCGATACATCGGACTCGGTTTCACTATGTCTTTAGGGAATTCTCTATCAGTTTTCTCAAGATCTCTGACTTCTTGGGGTATTGGTGTATCACAAAGGGGGCAGGAGCTTAGTCGATCTTCGATCTCTACTCCGCATCTAGGACAATATGTCATCTTATTCACCCCCGTTTGTTCGTATTTTAACATGTATTCCCATCTTTCTCAACCTTGAGAAGAACCTCTGTTCTACAGACCTATTTTGGATAGTACTCCCAAAGATCACACTTGTTCGTCCATGATATGCGATCGAGGTCGCACTGACCTTCTTCCTATGAGGAGGAGGGATGAACTGATAGTTCTCTACAAATGGGGCCATCCCCTCTGGTAGCTCGACTCTTCCAAGATTGGAGAAACTCATAGTGAAGGTAATACTTCCGAAGACCTCATAGAATCGTTTCAATATAGGGTCTTTCAATCCAAGGGGAAGTATCCTGATAAAAGGATTCCTTTCGCTACCTACATTCCTTGCTATCTGACGTTTTATGAAGCGATGATCAAGCTCCATCTTCATAAATTGTTGAACTTTCTTGATCACGTCCTCAAAACTAAAATATCCAAGTCTAGGATCGATCCCAGGTTCAACCGTAAGAGCAAAGTTCCTCATCGTCTTTGAAGGGAATATCCTTCTAAGATTTATTGGGATACTGACTCTGATTGGTTTTTTCAAGAAACTATGTTCACACATCTCATTCTGACACGTATCAATGAGAAGAGCAGTAAGGAACTCTCCAATAGTAGCACCATATTTCTTTGCCTCTATCTTAAGAGCAGCGCTATCCATGACCCCTTCAATGATATCATATTTGGGGGCATGTAACCCTTTACCTTTGATCTGAAATGCTTTGTCAACTCTTCTCGGACTTGGTATCCCCTTCTCATATTGCTTTGTGAAGCTCTCTTCGAACTCATCTGGATCAAGAGGTTCTTTACAATCTAGGACCTTCTCTTCTGAATCTATAGCATGGCCTGAGAGTCTCAGATACTCCAAGATGATACCATTCAGAAAATTCAGGGCACCCGTTCCATCGGTGATCAGATGTGCTACTTCAAAGATGATCCTATTCTTGTATGCTAATACGCGAAAAGGAAGCAT
>CAZLZY010000472.1:0-1831 GCA_964564075.1 uncultured Spirochaetales bacterium | reverse complement strand
AAGAAACATGAAAAAGAGATACATCTTAGAAAGATCTTGCCTTTGATGTATGATGTATCAAGGTAATGACCCAAGGGGAGGAGTTTATCATGCTGGTAACGTTAGGTAATGAGACGATACAGGTGAGAATCGATACATTCGGAGCAGAACTGAAGAGCCTTCAGACTATACCAGATCAACATGAATATCTCTGGACTGGTAGTGAGGATTCCTGGAATGGAAGCTCACCGATACTGTTCCCGATCATCGGTGCTCTCAATGACGATTGCTATATCTATGGTGATTCCTCTTATACGTTAGCATCACATGGCTTTGCTAGGAAGCTGGAGTTCGCAGTGACTTCTCAGACCTTCGATTCGATAACTTTCTCTCTTTCAAGTACTGAGGAGACTCTAGCTGTTTACCCCTTCGAATTCATCCTCCATATTATCTATACGATACAGAATAATACTCTTAGAGTCTCCTGTGAGGTTCATAATAAGCATGATGGTTCTATCCTCTTCTCGATCGGTGGTCATCCAGGATTCAACTGTCCTTTAGACGAAGGCCTCAAGTTCACCGATTACCAGGTAGTCTTTGAAAAGAAAGAAAGAGTTATGCGAAGATTCAAGAATGGTAAGGTCTTATCAGGAAAGAGAGAATCATTCCTCAAAGATGAGGATACTATTCTACTCAACCATGTTTTGTTCAAAGAGGGTGCACTCATCTTTGATGATCTGAAGTCTCAAAGAGTGACACTCATGAGCCCTAAAGGACCTCGGAAGGTCCATATGGACTACACAGGATTCCCCTACTTTGGTATTTGGACCTATCCTAGAGCTCCTCAAGATTACCTATGCTTAGAGCCATGGTACGGTGTTGATTCTACGGTGGGTGATGAACCTGGACTTAAGAAGAAAGAGGGACTAGTCAGCTTGGGATCAGGTGAGTCTTTTTATGCTGAATATACGATTGGTATCGAATAAGACTATGAGTTCAATCCCAAGATAGCCCGTATCTGTTTCTCAAGTAAGATCCGACTCTCCGGTATACTCAATTTGAACTCGACTCGATAGAGGACCCAGATATTCCAAGAGAAGTTACAGAATAACATCTTCTTGATATGCTCGAACTCAGCATCATTAGGGTAGAAGGGTGAGAATAGGTCTGTTATACGCTTCAATACACGTTGTCGCTTTATCTCGATATTATCCTGAAGATCAGCATGGGTACGCTTTCTCTCTTCGATGACCTGTCGCAGTGGTGTGAGCACCTCATTGAACTGAACACGGAAATCAAGATACTGCAACATGGTATCTTCCAAGGTTCTATCTGGATCTGTCTTTGGAATAACGAATCTCTCTATCATCTGCTGCGTGAAAAGATCACTGACTGCGATAAGGAGCTCATTCCCATTGTTGAAATAATGGAAGATGGATCTTCTCGAGAACCCGGTCTTCTCTGCGATCGTGTCGATATCAGGATAGGTCCCAGTCTCTAGAATGATCCTAAGCGTCATATCAAGAGTCTTCTTTCTGTTCTCTTCACGTCTTCGATGTCTTCCATCAGTGTTCATTGGTTTGTCCATACACCAATTATGAAGAGTTTTTCTTGTTTTGTCACTATGTATTTGCATCATAAGTGCAAGAAGGTGTTGACTTCGTAGTATGTCTGTTATATATTTGCACTAGAAGTGCAAATAAGAGGAAGAGATTATGGAAGATACAAGATTACATCTTATGAAAGAGGGGAAGATCAGCAAAGCTGTAAACCAGATGGCTGTCCCTGCGACCATAGGGTTATTGGTCTTAGGTATCTATAATTTTGTCGATACCGTCTTCGTCTCCTGGCT
>CAZLZY010000471.1:0-1849 GCA_964564075.1 uncultured Spirochaetales bacterium | reverse complement strand
AATAGAGTACATCCTTCCCATAGAGGAACTGTGCATGAGGGATGATCTTCTCATCTCGTTCTCTTGATCTGTTGAGTTTCCGTATAGCTCTGTTGAATTTGCGTGAGAGTGAATACATCAGGACTGAAGCATCCTCTTTCGCCACATGTCTGAAGATGAGTATCAGACGCTGATCACCGTCATAGAAGCGTCTCAGCTGTTCGATGAGGATCTGTTCTCCGAAGATCTCGACACGCTTCACCTTCTCGAAGAGCCTTAGGTAGCGTCCTGCTACAAGGATCATGAATCGTCTTGCCCCTGCAGTATAACGTGGTTGAACGAACCCTCTACCCCTAGAGGCTCTAGGGATAGATAACAACTGTTCACTTCTCTTACTCATAGGCTATTGCTCGACTCGTAGAGGCTGAGTTCTTTTGGCGATCATCTTATCATAGAACTCCTTGTTGATAGGATATCCTGCAAGGATGATGATACCGATGATATAGAAGATGACTGGGATCGGACCACAGAGCAGTTTGATCCCGGTGATCGTACGCTCTGTCGCGATCGTGTTCGGATCATATCCTACGATTGACAGGATCCAACCATTGAGAGCAAGAGCTAATGCCTGACCGATCTTGCTCATGAAGGTCCAGAGACTCGAGAAGACACCTTCTCGTCTGACCCCATCATAGGTGCTACTATCATGCTCGATGATATCAGGGAGGATGGAGTGGGGCATAACATAATGGGTAGAGAGACCTATGCCTGAAAATGCCATGATCCCACAGGAGATGAGAGCTCCAAGTTGTTCACCGGCAAGTGAGAAGACTAGGATCCCTATTCCCATGATCACCATCCCGATATTATAACTGTTCTTCTTACCGATCTTCTGTGATATCTTCACCCAGATCGGAATGAAGAGCAGGCTCATAGCGAGCAGTGCAAGGAGTGCGATCTGAAAGAGTCCCTCATCGCCGAACACATTGGCGAAATAGTAGACAAGGGCTCCCTGGACCATAGTGGTCCCAGTGATGAAGAGGGCCCAAGGGATAAGAGCTTTGAGAAATATCTTATTCTTGAGTGCCTCTTTGTAGGTCTGGAAGAAACCGGTCTGCCCGCTGTCATGTACATGCTCAGGCTCTTTGATGGTAATGATCGTGACCATACAGGAGGCGAACATGATCGCTCCCATGATATATCCCATGATACTCCATCCAAGGATGGGATCGCTAAAGAGTCCGATGATAGGGAATACGGCACCGGCTCCTAAGAAGGTTCCGATCACTGCGAAACTCATCCGGTACCCGGTAAGGATCGTCCTCTCGTTGAAATCATCAGTGATCTCAGGAAGGAGTGCTGCATAGGGGATATTCACCAGCGTATAGGCGGTGTTAAGAAGACAGAAGATCCCTGTCATATAGAAGAAGAGTGGCATCTGTGAACTGATGTCTGGGACGGTGAACATCAACCCCATAGCGAAGAGCGCTATGATTGATCCTATGAACATATAGGGGCGTCTTCGTCCCCATCTCGATCTCGTCCTGTCAGACACGAAGCCTGTTAGAGGATCAGTGACCGCATCCCAGATCTTTCCGATCATAAGGACCGTCCCAGCTAGTGCTGCAGATAGTTCCACGATATCGGTAAGATAGTAGAGCAGGTAGAAGCCTATGATGGTGAAGAAGAGATTTCCTCCTAAGTCTCCAATACCAAAACCCAATTTTATCTTTCGTGTCACTGTACTCATGATGTGCCTACCTTTTTCGTTTGAGTCATTATATACAAAAACCAGCGTGCTGTGGTGGAAATCTTGTAAACTATAGCCTCTATTTGCATCTTGAAGCTTTCCTATGGTAAGATAGCTTAG
>CAZLZY010000470.1:0-1849 GCA_964564075.1 uncultured Spirochaetales bacterium | reverse complement strand
GTGCATCCTCGAACAATATTTTTTCACACTATATCCCTATTAAAAAGTTTAATCAATATTTGTGGGCCTTTATGAGCGACTCCTTTTGTTATGTTTAAAAATATTACATTTCTTATAAGAATAATGTCGTTAAAACCTCTCATTCTCATTCTCATCAAACCTTATATTCATGGACAACGTTCAGAAGAATGTATATAGTATTTCTCATGAATAGAATAATGCGCTATACGATCTGGAAACTTCGTGGCAGAAAAGTATTTGCACTAGTAGGACGAAGTGGGACGGGAAAGAGTTTCAGATCTAAACTTGTAGCCGATAAATATGGTATAGAACTAATCATCGATGATGGGCTACTCATAAAGGGAGATAAGATCCTTGCAGGGAAATCTGCAAAGAAGGAAAGAATCTTCTTGAAAGCCATTAAGACAGCCCTTTTTGATGATGATGCACATAGAGATGATGTCTATTCTAGTCTTCAAAAGACTCACTTCAAAAAAATATTGATCATCGGTACTTCTGAGAAGATGGTCAACAAGATAGCTTCTAGACTCAAACTTCCCGATCCAGAGAAGGTCATTAAGATCGAAGACCTCGCAAGTAAAGAAGAGATCGAAACAGCAATGAGGATTCGTAATAGCGAAGGAAAACATGTGATTCCAGTACCCACTATCGAGATCTCAAGGAACTATCCTCAAGAGGTATATGATTCTGTGAGGATATTCTTCAAGACAAAGATCCCTCTTCCATGGAAGAAACAAAAAGTCTTCGAGAAGACCATAGTGAGACCTGAATTCGGTAAGAGAGGGAAGATCACCATGTCTGAGGCAGCTTTGTCCCAGATGGTCATTCATTGCTTAGATGAGTTTGATGATATGATTCGTGTTAAAAAAGTAGTGATCAAGAACAACCCTGAAGGATACCAGTTGATGATAAAACTGAAAGTTCCTATCAAGTTTCAGATCTCTGGTTCGCTCAAAGAACTTCAGACCTATATAGCAGAAAGTCTTGAGAGGTATGGTGGCGTTATAATCTCTACTATAAACATTGAGGTCGATGACTGGATGAACTAAGTGGTACTCGACGGAACATCTTTTACAGGAACAACCTTCTTTCTGTTCTTATTACCCTTTCGTCTGTTGAATTGTTGTTTTTGATTCTTATGTGGTTGATTCTTTACCGGCTTTCTTATGGCATTCTTAGGAACCTTGATCCCAGCATTTTTGAAAAAATACTCTACAGACTTTTCCACCTCATAATTAGGAGGTGTGATTGGTGATATGATCTGCTTGATCTGTTTGAATACCGATCTAAATAGGGCTAGGCTATTCTCATACTCATCGGGAAAGACTAAGAAGGGATCAACAAGCCCTGCTAACATCCTTGCTCGAGAAACCAAAGAATTCTTCTCGATAACAAAATCAAGTGTTGATAAAGAATCTAACATCTCCAAGGTCATGAGTTTATTCTTTCCATGCTGGATCTGATCAGAGATCTCAGGAAGAATATGGATGAAAAGTTTATAATGGAGCAATCGTTCTACGATCGGTCTTGAATATCCGGATTGAAGGATCTTAAAGACCTCTTCAGTCATTCTAGAAGATGAACATCGCTTGAGTTCTATAGCATACTTCTTTATAGCTCTATCCAACCTGAAAGGGATCGAAAAATTACCTGCGACAGAATATTTCACACATCTGATCATTCTTACAGGATCTTCTATGAAGGTGTCATGAAGAGGTATGATCGAACGCATCTTACGACTCTTTATATCTTTGAAGGAATCATTAAAATCTACTATCTGTTTAGCGATTGGATCAAAATAGAGTCCATTGATAGAAAAATCTCTTCT
>CAZLZY010000469.1:0-1866 GCA_964564075.1 uncultured Spirochaetales bacterium | reverse complement strand
CAGGTTCATCTAGAACGTTTCGGTATTCCAGGAAAGACGCTTCTCGGTTCTGACTCACATACACCAACTGGTGGTGGTATCGGGATGTTCGCTATGGGTGCCGGTGGTATCGATGTAGCAGTCGCAATGGGTGGAGGTGCCTTTCATATGACCTCTCCAAAAGTGGTGAACATCGTATTAGAAGGTACCTTGAGACCCTGGGTATCTGCTAAGGATGTTATCCTGACCGTATTGAAACAATTCTCTACCAAGGGGAATGTCGGGACTGTATTCGAATATAGTGGCCCCGGTGTTGATACCCTTGATGTACCAGATCGTGCTACGATCACCAACATGGGCGCTGAGTGTGGGGTGACTACCTCCCTGTTCCCATCCGATAAGAAGACTAAAGTATTCATGGATGCTCAAGGACGAGGAGAAGACTGGGTTGAGCTCAAAGCAGATGCAGATGCAGATTATGATCAGAGTATCACGATCGATCTTGGTTCTGTGGAGCCTCTGACAGCTGCGCCTCATTCACCAGGGAACATCGAGAAGATCAGTGATCTAGTTGGGAAGAGGGTAGATCAGGTCCTTATCGGTTCCTGTACCAACTCCTCCTATAGAGACCTGCGAACAGTTGCCGAGATCCTTGATGGGAAGAAGGTAGCCTCTCATGTCAGTCTTGGTGTAGCACCTGGATCTCGTGAAGTGCTGACCATGCTCGCCAAAGAGGGGTATCTTACAAAACTCATCTTAGCGGGAGCTCGAATTCTAGAGAGTGCCTGTGGATTCTGTATTGGGAACCATATGTCGCCTAAGACCGATGCAGTATCACTGAGAACCTCGAACAGGAACTTCGAAGGAAGATCAGGCACTAAATCAGCCCAAGTCTACCTCGTAAGTCCGGAAGTAGCAGCGATCTCCGCGATCACCGGTGAGTTCACCGATCCTCTTACCTATACCGATATAAAATACCCTGCGGTCACGATGCCGAAGAGTTTCGATATCGATGATTCCATGTTCATCTTCCCTGATGCTGATGCAGTAGATATTGAGGTCTCTAGGGGCCCTAATATTGGAGCACCTCCAATAAATGAGGGGCTTTCTGCCTCTCTTAAGGGTGTTGCTACGATCAAAGTCGGTGAGAAGATCACTACAGACCACATCATGCCGGCAGGAGCACGATTGAAATATCGATCGAATGTTCCCAAATATTCGACGTTCGTCTTCGAACCAGTAGACCTAGAGTTCCCTAACCGGGCTGCTAAGAATAGAGATGCCGGTATCCATAATATCATCATTGCAGGAGACTCCTATGGACAGGGCTCAAGTCGTGAGCATGCCGCACTGTGCCCGATGTACCTTGGCGTGAAGGCCGTGATCGCGACCTCTATCGAAAGGATACATATGGCGAACCTCTTCAACTTCGGTATCGTCCCTTTCATATTCAGGGACGCAACAGATTATGCGAATATAGAGCAGGGGGATGAGCTTGAGATAGCTGATCTACATACTGCGATACTAGAGGCGAAGGACCATGACGGGATCGTCATGATGAAGAATAAGACGAAGAACATCGATATACCTCTCATCGCA
This sequence comes from uncultured Spirochaetales bacterium, assembly GCA_964564075.1. Taxonomy (GTDB): domain Bacteria; phylum Spirochaetota; class Spirochaetia; order CAKZLE01; family CAKZLE01; genus CAKZLE01. The sequence goes on along the minus strand of CAZLZY010000469.1, from coordinate 288 downwards.
GATTTCTCAGAACGACAGATCGGTCTGCTGCTTGAAGGCGGATTATTGAATTATACCAGTTCACAACAGGGAGAAGCATAATGGCAGGATCTATCATACAGAGAAAGAATGGCGTACTGACTGTACCAAACGACCCAATCATCCCCTTTATCGAGGGAGATGGGATTGGAAAGGATATCACCCCGGTTGCACAGGCGATCCTGGAAGCAGCAGTTGCCAAGGCCTATGGGAATGAGAGACAGATCATCTGGAAAGAGATCTATGCTGGTGGAAAGTCAGTCGAGACCC
>CAZLZY010000468.1:0-1867 GCA_964564075.1 uncultured Spirochaetales bacterium | reverse complement strand
AATGATTATTGTGACTGGTACATCGAAGCATCTAAGAGTTCCCTCTATAGTAAGGATCCAGTCGAACAGAATAGATCCCTGTCACTTCTGCTCGATGTTCTCGCAGAGGCAATGAGGATGTTACATCCGTTCGTATCGTTCATAACCGAGGAGATCTATCAGAAGTTGCCGAATACTGAAGGGTATGTGATCAGCGCTGATTATCCCCAATATAGAGAAGATCGTGTATTCGATCTTGCTGATAAGAGATTCAGTATGCTCAAAGATGTGATCCGAAGTGTGAGAACATTACGAAGTGAGTTCTCTCTTCCACCAGAGAAACGAGTAAGAGTCATCATCAAACCAGACTCATCAGATGAGAACGCAGGTTTCCTGAAAGAACAGAGTGCTATGATCAGACAGTTCGTTCATGCTTCAGATATGACGATCGGTAGTGAAGATTTTGATATTGCTGATAGTGTTCCTGTAGCAGGGAATGGCTTTGAAGCTTTCGTATTCATCAGAGATGCGATCGATATCCCCAAAGAGATAGCAAAACTGCAGAAAGAGGCAGGAAAACTTGAGAAGCAGAAGAATGGTGTCGAGAATAAACTCTCTAATGAGAAGTTCTTAGCTCATGCACCAGATGCAGTCATAGAGAAAGAGAAGGGGAAGCTGAAAGAGTTCAGTGACCACCTACTCAAGATAGAGGCTCATATGTCAATGTTACAGAATGCATGATATAGCCATTAGGCCATAAAAAAAGGCTCTGTTTTCGAAGTGTAGTGATCATAATCTGAACTACCTAGATACGAAAATGTTCTTTGAAAATTGATGCAACAATAGGCGAATGATCAACCTTTTGCAGTGTTTTCAAGCGACCGATTATTCTATTTCCGGTTGTGATCCAGAAATCACTACACTTCGAAAACAGAGCCAAGAGTTAAATGGACTGTTGATGCTGGTTGGTATGAAACTGTATTGAGAACTGATAAAGGTATTTCTTTTTTCATTTTGAATATGAAAATTCCAAATTGGTTATTTCTTGATAGTGTATATTTATTGATAGATGGAGAAAAATATAATTACGAAACAGTTAATAAGGAGACGAATGTTGAAGATGATGGAACAGTCAAAGAATGGGTTGTTTTTGATATACCTTTAGATATACTTTCTAATCTTGCATTTTCAAGTTCTTCGAAAATTCAATTTAGAGGAAGCAAGGGGAATATTGAATTTATCATTGATGAAGAGTATAAGAACCATCTTCAAGAATATTTAAACTTTGTTGATAATAATACTTTATAAACAACTACAATCATTCCAAAAATGATTAAGCAACCATCTCAATTAGAGGTGGTTTTTTTACAACCAGGGAATATACAAAATCTCATTCTTAATAACACTTTCTCTATGTGTGGATTTTCATGATTATGCAGAGTATAATACAGGGAGTGAGGTGAAAGATGAGAAAACGACTTTACCAAATCCTTGAACCAGCAAGCAGTAAAGACAAAATAAGTAGGTATTTTGATACCTTTATTCTATTTTTAATTGTTCTCAATATTGTTGCTGTAGTAATAATCTCTTTTAATAATCTCTCAATTCCATTAATCAAATTCTTTTCTGTTTTTGAAATAATTTCAGTTATACTTTTTTCTATTGAATATTTATTAAGAGTTTATACTGCTAGTTTAAAATTTTCTGGGAAAAATCCAGTTTTCAAATACATCAAATCTTCTATGGCTATTATAGATTTACTTGCTATATTGCCTTTTTATATTCCGTTCTTGATACCTTTTGATTTAAGATTTCTTCGTGTATTAAGACTTACAAGAGTTTTTAGAATTCTAAAAATAAATAGATACTCTGTATCTCTGCAACTTCT
>CAZLZY010000467.1:0-1879 GCA_964564075.1 uncultured Spirochaetales bacterium | reverse complement strand
TCGATGCTGCTGCTAGAGATATAGATATGAAACGATATGCCCGTTCAGAGGGGCTTGCTGAAGGTAGAGAAGAAGGTATAGCTGAAGGTATAGCTGAAGGTAAAGCTGAAGGTAAAGCCGAAGGTATAGTAGAAGGAAAAGCAGAAGGGTTGCTTGAAGAGAAGATAGGTACGGTCAAAAGAATGTTCTTAGAGCATTGTGAGAGTTCTCTGATCTCGACTGCAACAGGGCTAACTGAAGCTAGGATCCTAGTGATCATTGATGAGCTAGGAGAAGATTAGCAGTTCAAATTAGTCCTAAAATCCATATGACTCATCAAGAGGAGATGTTGCCTGTCAACGGTGATCTCTCCTTGTTCTTACGTATGAGATGTCTCGAATACTATTACATAACACTGATAATTGCATAAGATGTATATTTTTGAACTACTAATTTAGTAAAAATCTCATATATTATAAAAAAAGTAATAAGAGTAATGCTATACTGTTGAAGTCAGGCAGCTAAGTCAGACACCTAATAAGAATGAAAGGTTAGGAATGTTAGAAGGACTATTGAGACTATAATTTGAGACATGAATGAATCCCCCACATCTCCTTGACCGTTATTATATTAGGTCAGAAAGAAGATTTTTAGATGGAGGGTTATTCATGGATCATGGACCAGCAGTCAAAGTCACAGAGGATTCGGTTGTATCTGAATATAAGACTAGGTTAGGACTTAGATTCTTTGCCGTATATGGGAGCCTGTTCGCAGGATTCGTTGGGATCAACACATTCTTTCCCCAGCTCATGAAAGTAAGAGTGATCTTAGGTCTGAATCTTGCAGTCACCTACGGGTTTCTTCTCATACTCACCGCAATAGTCATGGGGCTCATCTATAACGATCTCTGTACGAAGAGGGAACTTGAGTTCGAGAAATCCTCAGCATCACATGAGGAGGTGGACTCATGATCTATACCCCATCGATTCTAGCTACTATCATATTCGCTCTCATCGTCATAACCGTTCTTGGGATATCTGTCTATTTCTCAAGACAGTCATCATCCTCTAAAGGCTATTTTGCTGCCGGTGGTACCATCCCGTGGACAGTCAATGGGATAGCTTTCGCTGGAGATTATCTCTCAGCAGCATCTTTCTTAGGTATCTGCGGTATGATCGCCGTTGCCGGGTATGATGGCTTTCTCTACTCGATCGGCTATCTTGCCGGTTGGATCGTAGCTCTATTCGTCGTTGCCGAACCGTTGAAACGTCTTGGGAAATATACCTTCGCAGATGCGCTTGATTCCAAGTTCAACTATCCCGGTATCCGTCTGATGGCCGGTATCAGTACACTTGTCGTATCGGTATTCTATCTGATACCTCAGATGGTCGGAGCAGGAGCTTTAGTGACTCCTTTACTGGGGTTCCCCCATTATGTCGGAGTCATCGGTGTAGGTGCAATAGTCATCTTCATCGTAGCGACAGCTGGTATGAAAGCAACGACCTATGTGCAGTTCATCAAAGGTGCACTTCTCATCGTCTTCTCACTTGTTCTTGTCATATTCGTCTTGAACAAAGGAGTCTCGACAAAGCCTTCTGATGATTATCATCAATTCATCTCCTTGAACGGGAGTGTAGAGGGGTCCTCTGTCACATCGATCAAAGAGGAGGGGTATACGATCACTGGAGAATATACCAAAGATACGAAGACCTTCACCCGTTTAGAGAAAGATGGGATCGATCGCTGGTGGGATACTCAGATCGATGGAGATTCTGCGGTCCTATTAGAGACTCTGACAGTAACAGATACAGCAGATGACCTGACCCTATACAATGGGGAGCCAAAAGAGGCTGGAGCATTCTACCCTGTAGGACATATGAATAAGATCATCGTTGATGGT
>CAZLZY010000466.1:0-1880 GCA_964564075.1 uncultured Spirochaetales bacterium | reverse complement strand
CGGTCGCATTCTTACCGGTCGTATACCCGAACTGCTGTATAGGCTGGATTGAGTATTGCAGGAGCATCTCCTTCCATCCATTGAGCCTGGGAGAAGTCCAGTCTCCATATATTCTTTTTACATGGGCAGTCCCGTATTTTGAGATCTCCATCAATAAGCCCTCTATAATCGAGGGTTGTGCATTATCAGCATCAATAAGAACTGCTATCTTATCGCTGTTTACTTCTGACATCAGTGTACTCCTTTTCGTTCACTTTGAATTAAGTGTATCACACAGATTCATAAACTACTATAGAGCAGTTAAGAAGATAAATGGGCTGCAAATTCTCTTACCATATTTACAATTAGCATCCTCTTGCGTATACTGACGGCAAATAATACATACTTGGAGAGCACTATGAAAAAAGTCGCACTATTATGCCTTATTGCTGTACTAGGGACCTCCCTACTATTCGCAGGCGGAAATCAAGAGAAATCAGGTGATAATTCACTCACTTACATTAAAGAGAAAGGGACATTCATCCTTGGATTGGATGACAGTTTTCCTCCTATGGGCTTCAGAGGCGAAGATGGAGAAGTGACAGGATTCGATATCGATCTTGCTAAAGAACTTTGTAAGAGAATGGGTGTTGAACTCGTACTTCAATCAATTGACTGGGATGCAAAGATCCTCGATCTGAACAGTAAAGATATCGATGTCATTTGGAATGGTCTAACCATCACAGATGAACGATTACAGAAGATCGAATTCTCAAAACCCTATATTGCGAACAGACAGATCGTTATCGTTCAGTCCGCTTCAGGAATCGACCTGAAGAGTGATCTCGCAGATAAATCTGTGGGATTCCAGTTGGGTTCAAGTGCAGAAGCTGCTATCAACGCAGATGCAGCAGTTGCAGCATCTTTTGCAGATAGTTTCAAATACCAGGATAATATCCAGGCACTTATGGACCTTGGAGCAGGAAAGATCGATGCAGTTGTCGTTGATGAGATACTTGGACGATACTACATCTCAAAGAAACCAGAAATCTATACTGTAGCGACTGAATACTTCTCAGAAGAAGAATATGGAATCGGGATCAGAAAAGATGAACTTGCATTCAAAGCTGAGATCGACCGAGTATTCGACGAGATGGTAGCCGATGGTGCTGCAGTAGCTATCTCTAAGAAGTGGTTCGCTGAAGACATACTTCTGGAAAGATAGATGAATATAGAATATCTGGTTCAATCAACGGGCTATATCCTTCAGGGATGTACGGTAACGATAAAACTTTTTTTACTGACGCTCTTATTCTCGATGCCACTGGGTTTTCTCGGGGCTATGGCTAAGACTTCACGGGTTAAGACTCTCCATATAATCATGGAGCTCTATACTTCGATCGTACGTGGTACTCCGCTGCTGCTCCAGATATTCTTCGTCTATTATGGTCTTCCTCTGATCATTCCTGGTCTGAGATTCGAACGGTTCAATGCTGCGGCACTGACCTTCATCCTCAACTATGGAGCATATTTCACTGAGATTTTCAGAGGAGGGATCCAATCCATCGAGAAGGGGCAATATGAAGCCTCCAAGGTCCTTGGTATGTCATACCGACAAACCATGTTCCGCATCATCCTCCCTCAAACGATCAAACGAGTACTGCCTCCAGTAGCAAATGAATCAATCACATTAGTGAAGGATACAGCTCTTGTCGTAGTCCTAGGTATCGGAGATATCTTAAGGAACTCTAAAGAGATCGTAGCCCGTGATTTCACGATCAGTCCTTTCGTCATAGCAGCACTCATCTATCTATTGATGAACTATGGGGTTGTTATCATCTTCAAAAAACTCGAAAAGAGGTATGCTGTATATGAGTAGTCAACATATGATCGAAGTGACA
>CAZLZY010000465.1:0-1890 GCA_964564075.1 uncultured Spirochaetales bacterium | reverse complement strand
CACTAATGAAGGAATGAACTCTATCGAAGCACAACTGCAGAAGAGATCGATCATAAGCGGATCATTATTCAATGATGAGAACTTTGAATATATTCATTATGTGACACAGGCTATGAAAGCCCATACCCTTTTTACTATCGATGTGGACTATGTAGTCAAAGATGGCCTCGTACAGATCGTTGATGAGTTCACCGGTCGTATACTTCATGGAAGAAGATACTCAGATGGTCTCCATCAGGCTATTGAGGCTAAAGAGGGACTCAAGATCGCTAAGAGGAATAGGACCCTAGCGACTATCACCTACCAGAACTTCTTCAGGATGTATGGCAAAATATCAGGTATGACTGGTACAGCTGATACTGAAGCAGCTGAATTCACTAAGATCTATAGTCTTGAAGTCGTGGTCATCCCAACAAACAGACCGGTAGCAAGAAAAGATGAACATGATCTGATCTATTACAACGAACAGTATAAATACCAGGCTATCTGTGAAGAGATAGCAGAGCATCATAAGAAAGGACAACCTATACTAGTAGGTACAGTATCTATTGAGAAATCCGAACTATTATCTGCATATCTGACAAAACGTGGAGTTCGACATGAGGTGCTGAATGCTAAGAATCATGCACGAGAAGCTATTATTATTGCTGAAGCTGGAGCTAAAGGATCAGTAACAATAGCTACGAATATGGCTGGTCGTGGTACTGATATCAAACTCGGTGGTAACCTAGATTATCGAGCCAGAAAGAGATGTGGGACCAAAGCAACAGATGAAGAGTACAAAGCTGCTTACAAGAAGGAATATGAGGCATGGAAGAATGATTATCTTGAGGTAAAAAAACTTGGTGGTCTTTTTATAATCGGTACAGAAAGGCATGAGTCAAGACGAATCGATAACCAGTTGAGAGGTCGTTCAGGCCGACAGGGAGATCCTGGTAAGTCACGTTTCTATCTCTCATTAGAAGACTCTCTCATGAGACTCTTTGCACGTGATAACGTAAAAGCTCTCATGGGTCGTATCGGAATGGCTGATGGAGAACCCATCTATCATTCAATGATCTCTAATTCCATTGAGAAAGCTCAGTCCAAAGTAGAGGAACGAAACTTTGATATCAGAAAGCATCTTCTTGATTATGATGATGTCCTAAACGAACAGAGAAACTTCATATATAAACAAAGAGATACTATCCTAACGAACCTTGATCTTGAACAACGAGTAATCGCTGCAACAAGAGAGATTTTAACAGAGATCGTAGATCAGGTCATAAGCTCCTCAAAGGATCCACAGTCTACGATACTTCAACTTCAGTCATCAGTTATTGAGAACTTCAGAACCAAACCAAATATAGACTCTACTGAGATTTCCAGTAAAAAGGCTGATATACTGATCGAAAGTATCCTCGAGCAATTAGCTGAACCTTTCGAAGGGAAGATCGTGAAGATCGGAAAAGAACGTTTTAATACCTTCTTGAAATATGAATACCTTAAATTGATCGATGCAAAGTGGCAAGACCACCTTGAACGACTTGAAGCGCTAAGAGAGGCAGTATATCTACGATCATATGCTCAAAAGAATCCACTACTCGAATATAAACTCGAAGGTTTTGATATCTTTGATGCAATGCTCCTAGAAATAAAGCATACTATAGCTAGAATGGCAATGAGAATACAAATCCAGGAAAAGACTGCTGTCGGCAAAAGGGCCCCTAAACAGAGAGTTTCAGAAGTTCATCAGGATGTCATGCAGTTCTCTCAACAGCAGAGATCAGCAGCTTCTTCAGATGATACACAGAAAATACAGGTTAAGAGGAGCTACCCAAAAGTCGGCCGTAATGACCTTTGTCCTTGTGGAAGTGGTAAAAAGTATAAACATTGTCACGGAGCTTAAGT
>CAZLZY010000464.1:1672-1892 GCA_964564075.1 uncultured Spirochaetales bacterium | reverse complement strand
TTGTGTTCTTCTGGTACGTGTTCTATACTCACTGATAACTTTGCATTATTAAACTTCTGTAAGAAATTTCTTATTCCATCTTTAAATTCGGTCATTTTAAGACACCAAAAAATCTTTTTAACATCAGGTTGAATCTCCTTAATGATTTTTTCAGCAATCTTTACAGTATCGGAATAATTAGAACTAGTAATTTTGTTTAATTCATAATCTTCTTTTGAAA
>CAZLZY010000464.1:0-1662 GCA_964564075.1 uncultured Spirochaetales bacterium | reverse complement strand
CTTCTTTCTCCTTAAGTAAGTATCACTTACAATATTTAGACCATATGTATAATTTACTGGTTTTTGTGAAGTGCCTACATCATCAAGATATAGAGAGAGCCCATACGTTTTAAGTAAAATCACTAAAGATTCTACTACATCTGTAAAATCATCCTTTGTGAATGAAATAAGTACATCATATTTTTCCATACACACGAATATATATTCTTTCGCTCATAATTAAAAGTGTTTTTTACCATACGCTCACACTTTTGAGGATCTCCATCACTTCATTGATAGTTGATTCTGTTGAATATATCTGGTTTCCTTCAGCTAATAATTCTTTCCCTATTGGAATACCTATCTATAATCTAGGTCAGTTCCTTATCATGGATCTATAACATACCCCTAAGAAGGGGAAAACGTGTGAAGAGTTTACCATAGATATATGTCTTAGAGGATTTAGGATGGTTTGTAACTGGCTTATAGCAAAGCGATCATATCCTTATGGTTCATTCTGAACAATTCTCGTTCAGATACCTCTTACGTAATATGTGCGATATCTCTGTCGTATGTAGGATTTCTTATCGCAACTAACCACCCTTGAGAACCTAACATGTCCAGATGGTTTCGCTTGAGTACTTTTGTATTATTCTTGCTGCTACTTGAAGAACTACTCGATTAGCCACAAAAAACCACCTAAAAATAGGTGGTTTTAATCTTTGTAACTGAATACAACATATATATTAAAAACAATTGCCGCCAAAGGGAATTGAACCCTTGACACGTGGATTTTCAGTCCACTGCTCTACCGACTGAGCTACAGCGGCTTGTCTTAACAACAAGGAAATATATATAATTTGAGGTGGAAATTGTCAACCCCTACGGGAGTATTTTTCATAATAATGCATCTCAAGCTCCCAAATTCGCCTATTTCCGGCTACTCTCTCCTCTCGTTTCACATCAACAGCAATAACTCCCCGAATCACAGCTGGCCTTGGTGATAGGATCACAACCTTATCAGCAAGCAGTAGAGCCTCCTGAATATCATGGGTGACGAGCAGTGTGGTTCTTGGAGTATGGGACCATAGGTCCTGGTATGCCTCGATGAGATTGAACTTGAGATCAGCATCCAGGGATTGAAAAGGTTCATCCATAAGGATCAGCTGTGAAGGATATGCGAAGGCACGTGCGATCGCTACCCGTTGTCTCATTCCACCAGAGAGTTCTCTCGGGTACATATGTTCGAATCCGCTGAGTCCCACGATATCTATGAACTCCTTCACGAGCTCAAATCGTTCTGATCTATCAGCTATATGGTTGTGGAGGACTAGTTCAATATTCTCATGCAATGTCTTCCAGGGAAGGAGTCTTGGCTCCTGAAAAAGGTAGCTGAGACTTGCGACATTCGTCGTAGAGCTCATAGGTATCCCTTCGATGGAACCAGAGTCGACTGATTCCATTCCTGCAAGCATATGAAGTAATGTCGTCTTACCACAGCCCGAGGGTCCGATCAATGCGACGATCTGTTTATCTTCGAGGGCTAGGGAGAAATCATCGAAGACGGATAGGGTACCCTGCTGACTCTCATAACTTTTGGAGACACCTTCGATTCTTATCACAGGACACCTCCCCTTCGTCTCTTGAGAACTCCTACGATCGCATCGAAGATAAGATCGCTGA
>CAZLZY010000463.1:0-1892 GCA_964564075.1 uncultured Spirochaetales bacterium | reverse complement strand
TATATTGAAGGAAGCAAAGGCCAGTTCTGAGATAGAAAATATCATAACAACCCATGATAACCTATATCAAGCTCTGTTGAAATTCGATAATAAGTATGATGATGCAACAAAAGAAGTGCTGAATTATAGAGAAGCAACATGGAAAGGGTATAATCTCATATGCGAGAACACGATGTTGACAACAAAGACCATAGTGGGAATTCAAGAAACTCTGGAAAAGAATAGCGCTGGAATCAGGAGATTATCAGGAACTGCTTTAATGAATGATACAACTGGCCAAATAATATACACTCCCCCGGATGATGAAAGGATAATAAGAGATCTATTAAAGAATCTAGAGGACTATATGAATATCGATGATGAAATAGATCCCTTGATCAAATTAGCAATAATACATTACCAATTTGAATCGATACATCCTTTTTATGATGGGAATGGCAGAACCGGAAGAATTATCAATGTGTTGTATTTAGTATTAAAAGGGTTATTGAAGTCACCAATAGTATATTTAAGCAGTTATATTATAAAACATAAAGAGAGTTATTATAGATATTTACAAAATGTACGAGACAAAAAAGACTGGCAAGATTGGATAATGTTCATGCTGACGGCAATAGAGGTGACAGCATTGGAATCATTAGAAACGGTAAGATCAATAAAAAGATTGATGGATGAGACAAGAGAACTTTGTAAAGAGAAACTCCCCAAAACATCCTATTCAAAAGAACTGATAGAATTACTATTCATACAACCCTATACAAAAATAGATTTTTTAGTAAAGCATGAGATAGCAGAACGAAGAACTGCAAGTAAATATTTAAATCAGTTAGAAAAGATAGGAGTATTGGAAATCTCAAATAGTGGTAAAGAAAAGATTTTTATAAACAAAAAGCTATATGAGTTATTAAGAAAATAGTAAGAGCGGAAGATAACAAAGCATTTGTAATGTGATAATATCACATAGAGAATGCTGAAAGTGCGATCGCGATATGTTAGAGTATCAACAGTGGAGCTCTAAGATGTTATCAAGATTTACAGTTGGGAACTTTCTTTCCTTTAAAAAACCTCAGACTTTTTCTATGATTGCTGGTTCAGTACAGAAGCATAAGGAGAGACTGTATCAAGCCAATGACATGAAGTTATTGAAGTTCAGCTCAATATATGGGGCTAATGCAGCAGGTAAGTCGAACCTTGTGAAAGCCATGGAGTATGCAAGAGATCTCATCGTTCTGGGGACTAAAAAAGACACTGAGACAAACTATTTCAAACTTGATCAAACATATAGGGATATCCCGTCCTCCTTCGAGTTTGAAATCTGTATCAAAGGAGTGATGTACAGCTATGGGTTTGAAGTACTTCTGTCAGAGAGAGAGATAACAGAGGAATGGTTGACACTTTTGGGGGAGAGTAAGAACGAAGAACTTTTTTATCGGAATACTACTACAGGGCAGTATATGATCGATGAAAATCTGCTTACTTGTAAAGACGACATTGCTCGTCTAAACATCTACATCAATGACTTGAGTTATGTGAAGAATACCTTTTTCCTTCAAGATATCGTGACGAATAAAGAAGCTATTTATAAAGAGAATACAAAGCTTGGGGTATTCAAAGAGGTTTTTCAGTGGATACTCTCTTTGGACATATCCTTTCCGAATTCCCCTGTATCTGGGTATTCCTGCTTCTCATCGACATCCACAGATCAAATAATGGAAGCAATAAGGACCTTCTCAACAGGCATCAGCCATGTGGAAGCTCGGAAAGTATCGAGGGAGACAGCTCTAGAGGAGGTGTCTCCGACAGTTAAGAAAGAGATAAATAGGATGTTAGCCGATCTGTCGAAAGACTCAAAGGATGCTCCTCATGGAATGCGAATAAATTGTAATGGAAAG
>CAZLZY010000462.1:0-1895 GCA_964564075.1 uncultured Spirochaetales bacterium | reverse complement strand
ATGTTAATTTCATAACGACCTCTTAATAAATTTCTATATTCCTAAGGTATCTAATATCACTCAAGAACGTCAAGGATAAACACGGTTGACAATATACTAAAGTATGACATGATAATGATATGAGATTTATTGGGAATGTTATGTGGATAGTATTTGGCGGCTTGATAGGGGCGATCGGCTGGGCAATCGCAGGAATCATATTGATGATCACCATCATTGGTATTCCTTTTGGGAGACAGTGTCTGAAGATATCAGCTTTGACCTTATGGCCTTTTGGGTCTGAGGTGTCTAGTGGTGATTTTGGTGCGATAGGATTGATCGGGAATATCATCTGGATCTTGATCTTTGGATGGGAACTGTTTCTCTATCATCTTGGATTAGGGCTGCTCTTCAGTATTACCATCATTGGTATACCTTTCGGAAAACAGCACTTCAAGTTAGCAAGACTAGCATTGATACCTTTTGGAGCAGCTATCTCTTAGATAGAGTCAGATCGTAGGTTATCATCATGAGGACGAAGGGGATGATCAGTAAAAGTGATACTCCGACCGGTAACCTGATCTGCAGAGCCTTTTGTAGGGATGCTAAGATGAGCGGATTACAGAACTGCCCGAGGAATATACTGCTACTTGCGAGAGCGAGAGCGAATGTTCTAGAACTCTCTGAGGCTTGGTTGCTTATCTTCAGAAGATAATAGGGTGTGAGTAACCCATACCCAGAACCGATGAGTATCATCGAGATCGTTAGAGACCACCTTTGCTGGATCAATAGAAACAGTAAGAACCCCGATGCGATGAGAAACATACCGATATATCGTATATTCTTCTTGAAAAGGGGAAAAGATCTTTTGAAGGTAGCACCGGTCAAGAAAGAGCAGAAGTTCTGTATAGCTAACATGAGACCACTATAAATGGAACCTCCAAGACTGAGGGTTCGAATAGACATGGAAGTAGTGGATGGGATCGTATAGAAGATGATGTTGAGCATGAGAATACCCATAAGATAGGGTAGTATGAACAATACTCCCGAATGGGAACTATTATCTGATGGTAGAGGATCCGGTGACTCTTTCGGTAAGAATACGATCGTCTCAATGAGAACTGCGATAGCGATGCAGTAGAGAAGGAAAGGGGCTCTCCACGATATCAGTGCAAGGATCCCAGAGAGGAGTGTTGCGATGACTCCTCCCAGATTATTCAAGGCAGATGAGAGACCCATCATATGAACTCGTTCTTCACCTTCGAAGAAATCTGCTACTAATGATGTGGTCAATGGATAGATGATACCAATTCCCAAACCTAATAGAGCTCTACACATGAGTAATAGACTAATGGTAGGCATGAGTCCTCCTGAGAGACCTCCAATGATATACAGGATGAGACCGATGACCAGGAGATCTTTCTTTCTGAATCTTGAAGCAAGCTTTCCAGTAATAAGAGACCCTGGTATGATCAGTATCTGCGGTAAAGTCAGGATCATCCTGATCATCAGATCTGAGGCAGCAGGGAATACTTGCTGAAATTCTCCTAGGATCGGAGCTACGGTCGCTGCTGCCATGATAGGTAACATCGATAAGGTGCATATGGTCAGGGTTAGGGATCTTTGATTCTGTCTGGTTTCCATTATAGGGTGATAATACGATATAAACACTGAATGAGCAATTATAATAATGGTTTTTCCTTGTCGCATGAGCAAAGTCCATAGTATTATAGAAGACATACGTTTTAAGGTGAGGTTTGATGAAAAAGAAGAGAAAGTCCCTTTTAAACAAGACATTAGAGTTTACAGAGCTCATGAAGACGAGTACGAATCTCACAATCTTTCTCAATGATCTTGCAAAACTTATCGCCTCTCATATGGATGCTGATTCCTGTTCTTTCTTCATCTATGATGAT
>CAZLZY010000461.1:0-1897 GCA_964564075.1 uncultured Spirochaetales bacterium | reverse complement strand
TCTAAGAATAGAGACTTCTTTGAACTCATAAAGAATAATAACGTCTAAATCATGATATTCACTTTTTTTCTGCCGGTATTCGTAGTATTTTAACATATAACCTATAAAGTTTTACCAAAGTTGTGAATGACATGGATTGTATGGCATATACAGGTATACTTATAGTAAGGGAGATAGAGTACTAGTGAAAAAAGCAATGATCGTAGTCATCGATAGTTTCGGGATCGGAGCATTACCAGATGCATCCGATTATGGAGACGTAGGATCAAATACCGCAAAACATATATGTGAATCATTTCCTGTGAACTGGAAGAACCTACAAGCACTCGGACTTGGGAACAGCTCTCTGCTAGCAGAGGGGGAACTGCCAGGTTGTGAATCGGTTGAGGCCCCCCTTGCATCGTATGGGATCATGAAAGAGGCCTCTCCGGGTAAAGATACCACGACTGGTCATTGGGAGATGGCAGGTATCGTATTAGATGAACCCTTCATCGTATTCCCACAATCCTATCCATCATTTCCAAAAGAGCTCGTAGATAGGTTCTGTGAAGAGGCAGGAGTTGGAGGTATCCTTGGGAACAAGGCATCTTCTGGAACAGCTATCATCGCTGAACTCGGTCCTGAACATGAGAGGACCGGATGGCCCATCTGTTATACCTCTGCAGATTCAGTATTTCAGATTGCAGCTCATGATGATGTCATCCCACTGAAGGAACTCTACCGACAATGTGAGATCGCTCGAAGACTTTGCGATGAGTATCAGATCGGACGGATCATCGCTAGACCCTTCATCGGGGAAGAGGGTAACTACGAGAGGACTTCTGATCGTCATGATTTCAGTATAGCCCTCCCAGAAGAGACTATCCTCGACCATCTGCAAGCACATGGGATCAGGACTCAGGCTGTTGGAAAGATCGGATCGATCTTCAATGAGTCTGGGATCACAGATTCATTCCATGATTCAGGGAACCCTGCCTGTATTGAGAGGATGCTCTCACTTGCTGAAGAGAAGAGTGATGACCAACGATTCATATTCGTGAATCTAGTTGATACTGATATGCTCTTCGGACATAGAAGGGATGCCGTAGGTTATGCGAAAGAGGTGGGGACCATAGACATCTCTCTCGGTAAGCTTATCGATTCGTTTGAGGAGGGAGACCTTCTCATCATCACAGGAGATCACGGCTGTGATCCTACCCATAGGGGTACAGACCATACCCGTGAACATGTACCACTGCTTTGGTATGAGAAGGGTAAGGATATAGAGAATTATGGAGTCCTAGAGAGTTTTTCAGATATGTCTCAGAGTATCTGTTCCTATTTTGGGGTACCTAAGATGAAGCATGGGAAGAGTTTTAGATAAGGAGAAATATGTTATGGCTACACCAACACCACATTTAGCGATGAAGAGTTCAAACGAGGTCGCGAAGACTGTCCTGATGCCTGGGGATCCCCTTCGTGCTAAGTTCATTGCTGAGACTTTCTTAGAAGACCGGGTACAGATAAATCAGGTACGTAATGTCTTCGGGTATACAGGGACCTATAAAGGACGAAAGATCTCAGTTATCGCATCAGGGATGGGGATGCCGAGTATCGGGATCTATTCCTATGAACTCTTTCAGTTCTATGGAGTCGATAATATCATAAGGATCGGATCGTGCGGTTCATATGCAGCTGATGTGAAACTCTATGATGTGATCCTAGCAGATTCTGCATGGTCAGAATCATCCTTCGCCCATACTCAGACAGGCTTTGAAGGGGATACTCTTGAAGCTTCACGAGAGATAAATGAACGATTAGCCTCCTATGCTGCAGAACTTGGTATACCCATGCATAGAGGATGTATTCACTCTGCGGATGTCTTCTATCGTAATGATGGCTTTGATTTCAATGACGC
>CAZLZY010000460.1:0-1909 GCA_964564075.1 uncultured Spirochaetales bacterium | reverse complement strand
TTTTTTTCTGTATCGCTGTTCAGATAAATTGTTAGGTCATCGACAGCTTCTTTAACGAGGTTGATCCCCGCTAAGAATCCCACAGGGACTAACGAGGTATGAGCTCCATTGAGTATCCCGACCTTTCTTACTTTAAAAGGCTTGAGATCTTCAACGAGTTGAATATGAAGACCGCTTCCAGCTATCCTCAACTCCTCATTCAAGGACTGTGGTCCTTGAATGACAAAGAGATGAAAGAACTCACCGGTAGTGATAAAGGAGTCTTCATACCCCAATCGCTTTTGAATCATATCTGCTTCATCTTTCGGATATCCTGTGACAATACGATCAACAAGGGTCGAACAGAACATATTGTCATGCTCAATCCACTGGATGAAACCTTCTGGGAGTTCCCAAAGATCACTATACTGCAATACGATGCGCTTCAGTTCATCGCCATTATAGTCGATCAGTTCACATGGGATGATATATAATCCTTTTTGGGGGTCACCAGAAAAGTGATTGTACCGCTCATATAACCATTTTGTCAGTTTTGCCGGATAGGATGAGGGTGGAGCGTCGGAGAGCTTATCTTCAGCCACATATGTGATTCCTGCTTCTGTGGTATTCGAGAAGATGAAACGCATTAGAGGATTGTGAGCTGTCTCCAAGAATTCCTCGAATTCCTGATATACAGAGATCTCTCGAGTTACTGAATTAATGATACGTGTATACTCTTGCACATTCCCATCTTCATCATAGCCCCTCACAATTGAGGTATAGATACCATCTTGAGTATTCAAAGATGGTGGAAATGTCGTATCGATCGGACGGACTACGACAACCCCTGCATCCAAGCCCTGTTTCTCATTGAGGATATCAAGTTGCCAGTCAATGAAGCAACGCAGGAAGTTACCCTCACCAAATTGCAGTACACGTTCAGTAGCTCTTTGAGATCCTCTTTCAGATCTTGATAATCTTTCCATGATGTTAATTCCTCACTAGTTCTTAGGTAATTTAAAATACCTTACAGCATTTCTGAACGAGATATCAGAGACGATAGACCCGAGTAGCGCTTCGTCCCAAGGATACTCACCATCTTCGACCCATGAGCCAATGAGCTGGCATAGGATCCTTCTAAAATACTCATGTCTCGGATATGAGATGAAACTACGAGAATCAGTCAGCATCCCTACGAAGGTACTCAAGAGTCCAACATTTGATAGAGCCTTGAGTTGTCGGATCATTCCATCCTTCTGATCATTGAACCACCATCCAGAACCGAATTGAATCTTCCCGGATATCCCACTAGATTGGAAGTTCCCGATCATTGCTGCGAGGACCTCATTATCTTTGGGGTTCAAACAATAAAGGATCGTTCTAGGAAGCAGATCTTCTTGTTCTAACGTATCTAGCAGTCTTGCAACTGGGATCGCAACCTCTCCATCATGTATGGCATCGAAGCCTGTATCAGCTCCAAGAAGAGAGAACATCCTTGTATTAGAATTACGCAGAGCGCCTATGTGAAGCTGCATCGTCCATGCTCTTTTAGCATACTCCATTCCGAACCAGATGAGCAGGTAAGATTGGAATTCAAAAAGCATACTTGAATTGTGATTCCCATTGAAATAGGCATTGAACCCTGCTTCAGCTTGAGTTCTTGTTGTTGGGACCATATTACAACGATCCATAGCAAAATCTGCAATTCTACAACCAGCATCATGAAAAGCATCAATCCTTGATTCTAAGGCTTTGAGATAATCTTCAAAACAGGTTATCGACATACCAGCTGCAGTCGCAAGAGCTTCTGTCCATGGTATGAAACCATCCTGATCTATCTTCACCGCCTTATCAGGTCTGAATGCGGGAGCTACAGTCACAGGGAAACTATCATCACTACGAACAGCTATGTGTGTAGAGAGGTCATCTA
>CAZLZY010000459.1:0-1909 GCA_964564075.1 uncultured Spirochaetales bacterium | reverse complement strand
GATATGATGAGTAAATCCCATGAAGATTGCTACTAAGTTTTCCCTGTTCGTATTTATCATTGGTCTTTTCGCTGTTCTGACACTTTGTAGTTAATACTTCTTCATTCAAAGAGACGCATACATTAACTCTACGATTGAGGATCTTTCTGATTTTAGTGATGATATGGCCTACCATCTACAAGAATCTATTATGACTAATACTCAGGTTGCTCTTACCATCTCTCGTTCACAGCTACTTCTTAGGGCTGTTAAAGAGAGTAATGAAGCATATGAGAAGCTACTCGAACAAGAGAGAATCGATATCATCGATGAGACTAGTGCCCTATGGAAAGTCTCAGATACTGATAGTGACCTGGTCTCTCAGACCATGCTCAATGAGACTGCACAATATTTTTATGCATTACAAGAACAATTTCCCGGATCGATAGGAGAGATATTCTTAACGAATAGATTTGGTGTAGCAATAAGTACCACAAAGAAACTCACGACATTCAGCCATGCCCACAAATATTGGTGGAAGGGCTCTTTCGATGATGGGATCGGTTGTATCTACATTGATGATAGAGGTTTCGATGAGAGTGTTGGTAGTAATGTTCTGGGTATTGTCGTACCTGTGTATGAAGAAGATACCCTCATTGGCATACTAAAGATCAATTTCCTCATGGAGAATCTTCTAGACACGGTAATTGAGAGATTCCCACATGCTGATATCAAAACGTTTATCTCCCGAATGGATGGGGATATCCTCAATAGTTCAATAGATCTCCCTGAAGGGTCTGTCTTAGACCTTGATACTCTCTCTTGGATCTTAGAGGGTTCAATGACACAACTCTCTTCATATGATGATCCTCATGATAGATTCCTCGCCTATTCACTGTTATCCTTTCCTTCAGAATATCTGTTTGGAGGGTCTGAGGGGTCAATAGATCACCAGAAAGGGAATAATGGAGAACCTTGGGTAGTCGTCTCTATGCAGGATCAGAGTACCGCCTTTGCTGCCTTCTATAGACAACTCGTATTGATCCTCATATTCGGGACCATAGTCATTGGTATTGTTGGGATTGCTGCTATCAGGATGAGCAATACGTTAACAAAACCTATTAGGGTCGCCTCTGCGTATGTCAAAAAAGTTAGTATGGGAGATCTTGAAACACGAATGCCTGTAGAGACTCAGGATGAGTTAGGATCCCTACTCACCTCTATGAACCATATGGCTGAGGTCCTAAATTCTACCATGGCTTCAAAAGCCGAGTTATTAGATCAGATAACCTTAAGAGAGCATGAAGAGAATAAGTATCGTCAGTTATTCGATCAGATGAATGAGGGGGTTTGTACCCATGAGCTCATGTATGATGAAGATGGGACACCTATAGATTATCGATTTATTAACGCAAATCCAGCTTTTGAGAAGATCTTAGGATTAAAACGAGAAGACTTCATTGGCAAGAACGTAAAAAAGATATTCCCTCAAACAGAGGAATCATTAATATTCTTGTATAGTGAGATAGAACGAACGGGTATCTCTACCTCCTTTGAATACTTCTCACCTGATATGAAGAAGTACTTCAGGGTCTTCGCTTTCTCTCCCAGGAAAGGGGAATTTGCCGTTCTCGTCACAGATATCACCTCTTTGAAAGAGACAGAGAAACAATTGATCCTTGATAAAGAGCTTCTTGCAACAACCCTCAATTCAATCTCTGAGGCAGTCATCGTAACAAATGAACTTGGAGAGGTCACATTCTTCAATGAGGAATCAGTCGGCTTATTGTCTTTGGTAAAAGAAGAAGTGATAGGAAAACCGATCAATAGGTTCTGTGAGATACTTCTTGATGATGAACAACATTGTCTCGTAGATACGGTCATGGCTACAGGTAACAGGATCGTATCAACCTACCCGAAATCTGTGATC
>CAZLZY010000458.1:0-1913 GCA_964564075.1 uncultured Spirochaetales bacterium | reverse complement strand
CGTAAAACGATAATCTCATTCTATATGAACAAAAATAAAACAGGCTTTGACAACCAGAAATATCTGGACCAACAAACTCAAGCTATACTCGAACGGATGAACCAGTTCGATGGTAAGCTCTATTTAGAATGCGGTGGGAAATTGTTATTCGATTACCATGCTTCTCGAGTATTACCAGGCTTTGACCCGAATGTGAAAGTAAGAGTCTTTCAGAAAGTAAAAGATAAGATCGATGTCATCATCTGCATCTATGCAGGCGATATAGAGAAGAAGAAGATCCGTGGGGATTTTGGTATCACCTATGATGCTGATACCATGAAGATGATCGACGACTTCACCGAGTGGGGCCTCCATGTACAGGCTGTGGTCATCACTAGGTATGAGGAGCAACCCTCTGCCGTACAATTCAAGAATCTTCTTGAACGTCGTGGGGTAACAGTCTATACCCATAAGAAGACAGCAGGTTATCCTACAGATACCGACCTGATCGTCAGTGATAAGGGCTATGGCGCTAATGATTATATCAAGACTGAAAGACCTATCGTTATTGTGACAGCTCCAGGACCTGGAAGTGGTAAGCTTGCCACCTGTCTCTCTCAGCTCTATTATGATTACCGAGTAGGTAATGAATCAGGCTATGCAAAGTTCGAGACATTCCCGATCTGGAATCTTCCACTAAAACATCCGGTAAATGTTGCATATGAAGCTGCAACTGCAGATCTAGGTGATATTAACAGGATCGATCATTTTCATTTAGATGCCTATAACGAATCTTCTGTCAATTATAATCGAGACCTTGATGCTTTCCCTCTCCTAAAAAGGATCCTCGAGAAGATAACCGGTGAGAAATCCTTCTATGCATCTCCGACCGATATGGGAGTCAATAAATGTGGCTTTGGGATCATTGATGATGAGATTGTGAAAGAGGCTGCTAGACAGGAGATCATCAGGCGTTTCTATCGTGTCTCTTGTGAACATGTTATGGGTATAGGGTCCAAAGAGGCGATTGAACGAGTGAAGCTCATCATGGATGATCTTGGATTGACAATAGCTGATAGAAAGATCGTTCCTATTGCAAAAAAGACTCGTAAAGAGGGTGTTGAGAAGAATAAGGGGAAGGATGGTATCATTTCAGCGGCAGCAATAGAACTACATACTGGTACGATAATCACCGGTACGAACTCTGAAATACTCCATGCTTCATCGGCTCTAGTCCTCAATGCCGTGAAGCATCTTGCGAATATTCCAAAAGAGATCGATCTTATTCCAAAGAATATCATGAATTCTATTCAAGTATTGAAGAAGGATATTCTAGATGGTAGACGAATCAGCCTTGATGTAGATGAAGTATTGATCGCATTAGCGATGTCTGTGACATCGAACCCTGTTGCAGAGGCTGCAATGAAACAGCTTGTCCATTTGCGTGGGACTGATGCCCATCTAACACATATCCCGACGAGTGGGGATGAAGCAGGAATGCGAAAACTTGGAATCAATGTTACGAGTAATCCTGTATTCGCCTCTAAACTTCTCCTAGCAGATTAACGATAACAGGGGAGTGTGTTCTCCCCTGAATAGTTAGATTATCGACAATAGACCTGGATAGTAGAATCCTCTGAGTCAACATCAACTTTCAACTCCTCAAGAGCACTCATGAGCTCCTGGATGTTGTCAGGGTTGATGTTACTCAAGTCGAATGACACGCCATTCTCTTTCATAGAGGATTCTATCTTATCCTGAGCCTCCTGAGGGATGAGCCCTGCAATATTCAGACCTGCTTTCAATAAAGCGAAAGGGACCTTCACTGATACTCTATCAGATGTTTTTCCCTCTTTAGGTTCAACTTGTACATACAGGAACTTGTTCTCAAAGGCATTCCCTATGATCTGATCGACCGTAGAGCTTTTGGGGGG
>CAZLZY010000457.1:0-1919 GCA_964564075.1 uncultured Spirochaetales bacterium | reverse complement strand
ATCATACAGAGAGAGAATGGCGTATTGACTGTACCAAACGACCCGATCATCCCCTTCATCGAGGGAGATGGGATTGGAAAGGATATCACCCCGGTTGCACAGGCGATCTTGGAAGCAGCAGTTGCCAAGGCCTATGGGAATGAGCGACAGATCATCTGGAAAGAGATCTATGCTGGTGGAAAGTCAGTCGAGACCCTCGGAGAGGGAGTCTGGCTTCCGCAGGAGACTATGGATGCGATAAAAGAGTATGGTCTTGCTATCAAAGGTCCCCTCATGACTCCGATCGGAGGAGGGATGAGGTCTCTCAATGTGACTCTTAGACAGAAACTCGATCTCTTTGTCTGTCAGAGACCTGTTAGGTGGTTCGAAGGTGTTCCCTCACCGGTAAAACATCCTGAACTCGTCGATATGGTGGTATTCAGAGAGAATACTGAGGATATCTATGCTGGGATCGAATGGAATGCCGGTACTGATGAGGTTCGCAAGGTCATTGCATTCCTACAGGATCAGATGGGAGTGACGAATATCCGTTTCCCAGAGACTTCGAGTATCGGTGTGAAACCTGTCTCAAAAGAGGGTTCACAACGACTGATCAGAGCTGCGATCCAATATGCTATCGATAATGATCGAGAGTCAGTGACACTTGTTCATAAGGGAAATATCATGAAGTTCACCGAAGGTGGATTCAGATCCTGGGGATTTCAACTCGCAGAAGAGGAGTTCGGTGCGGTAGATCATGTGATCACCAACCCAATCTCAGGTAATAAGATCATCATGAAGGATTGCATCGCAGATGCTTTCCTACAGAATATTCTGCTCTATCCAGCAAACTATGATGTGGTCGCGACGCTGAACCTCAATGGAGATTATGTCTCTGATGCACTTGCAGCTGAGGTCGGAGGGATCGGGATCGCTCCAGGGGCGAACATCAACTACAGTACCGGTGTCGCGATCTTTGAAGCGACTCATGGTACTGCTCCTGATATTGCAGGGAAGAATATAGCTAACCCTCTCTCTCTTGTACTTTCAGGAGAGATGATGCTTCGTTATATCGGATGGACAGAGGCTGCAGATATCATATTGAAAGGTGTTAGTGAGGCTATAAAGAGTAAGAAGGTCACGAGTGATTTCTCCTCTCAGATGGAGGCTGCCACGCAGTTATCAACCAGTGAGTTCGGTGCCCATGTGGTATCTTTGATCTCTCAGATCTAGATAAGACCTATTAATAGAATCAATAGGGCCTGCTGTTTTACAGCAGGTTCTTTCTTGACTTTGGTAGTGTCTTATTAGACACTATACGCAGTAAACGACACATAGTGATTCATGGAGATAGATACGATGATTGGTATAGTAGCAGATGACCTGACCGGTGCGAATGATATCGGATTGATGTATGCGAAGAATGACTGGCTGACAAAAGTCATCAGTCCTTATTCAGCGTTAGACAAGACAGAAGACAGCATCTCTGATACGCTCATCCTCGAGACGAACTCCCGTTGTGATGATCCACATATTGCCTATAAGAAGGTTCAGGAAGCAACAGGAGCTCTTATGCAGTTGCGACCGACCATGTATGTGAAGAAGACCTGTTCTGTCTTCAGAGGGAATATCGGCGTTGAGTTCGATGCCATGCTCGATACCCTAGGTGAGGATTTCGCTATCGTATCTGTAGCCTTCCCTGATAATGGGAGGACAACCAAACATGGAATCCATTATGTATGGGATGTACCACTCGCAGATACTCCCTTCAACAGTGATCCAGCTCATCCTATGACTGAAAGCAGTCTCGTTAAGATTCTCTGTTCTCAGACAAAAAGAGCAGTACACCTTCTTGATATCGAGACCCTCGATGCTGGCGAAGCTACCATGAAAAGATATATCGAGAGTACAAGAGCAAAAGGTGGTTATCTTATCTGTGA
>CAZLZY010000456.1:0-1927 GCA_964564075.1 uncultured Spirochaetales bacterium | reverse complement strand
AACGCTCCTCATCCAGGTGGTTAATAAGAAAGTCATCAAGGATCAACACCTGTATCCTAAATTCTCGGGAAAGTTATATGCTACACCTCAATAGAGACGTGTAGAAGCGATATATTGTTGCTTTTTCTTATCCTGTATCATATAATAGTTATATGATACAGGAGGTGGTTATGCCAAAAGCACGTAGCCAAATGGTAAAAGGGACACAATATGCATATATTGAAACTTCTATCCGAGTGAAAGGAAGAAACTACCCGGATCACAAGCGTGCATATATTGGTAAAATCGTAGAAGGGGCCTTCGTTCCCAATGCTAAGTTCTTTATGCTCTCAGAGGAGCAGAAGGCTGCAACCGGACTGACGTTTACCCCTCCGGACACCAAGATCAGACCTGTTGGAAGACCCCCTGCAGAGACGGGACTGCGCAAGTTTCGAGGCCTTAACCTGTTCCTTTCTGAAATCAGTTCTCAGATCTCATTACAACAGGATCTTACTCAAGTGTTCGGTAGACGATCAGCTAAGATCCTATCTATTGCCTTCTATCTAGTAGGTAACCCCCATGCATCCTTATACCGTTTCTCTCATTGGGCTCGAGTGCGATTCCACCCCTACGATAAAGATATAGCATCTCCACGTAGTAGCGAACTATTCGGATCCATCACTGAAGATGAAGTACAACAGTTTCTCTCTCTTAGAGTTCAACGATCCATGGGTACTTCAGGATGGCTCGCCGTTGACAGTTCATCAGTATCCTCTTATTCCCAGGGATTATCCCTTGTTGCAAAGGGGCGCAATAAGGAACATGATCATCTTGAACAGATTAACTTACTGATGATAATTGATGAAGATACCAACATCCCGGTATTCTATCGTACTATGAGAGGCAATATAAGTGATGTCAGCACCCTGAATAACACACTTAACGATCTAAAGGGTATTGGTATCCAGAAGACCTCTTTGGTCCTTGATAGAGGATACTACAGCAAAGAGAATGTCACCTACCTGCTCAAGAGGCGCTATGCGTTTACCATAGGAACAAAGACTTCCCTCTCATTTGTGCAAGATGCGATCAAAGAGGCTCGTCCTCTGATGATTAAGCCTTCCTGCTATGATGAGCACTATCAGGTCTTTCATGCTGTGGGGCCTGTGAGCTTTGTGGTGCCGGTTCGGGGGAGAGGGCCTAACAGAAGAGATGCTTATCTGCATCTGTACTGCAACAAGGGAAAAGAAGCAGACGATATTGATACGCTCATGAAGCGTATCAAGATCCTAAAGCAGCAGTTAGACGCTAAAGAGATCACAGCAAGCCGGATGGAGTTAAAGAAGTACTTTAACTTGACGATAGATGAGAAAGACCGAATCATCGACTACCAGGAAGATCAGGAGAAGATCTCAGAGGTAGTTAAACGATGTGGCTTTTTTGCATTACTCACCAGCGAAAAAGACCTCGATGCACACCAAGCCCTATCGATCTACCGAAAGAAGGATGCAGTTGAGAAATCATTCAATAATCTTAAAGATCGATTATCACTACGACGAACACGCTGTAGCAAAGATGAGAACTTCAGAGGAAAGGTCTTCGTCCAGTTCATAGCTCTGATCTTGACGAGCAGGATACAGCATCAGATGGCAGATAATGGTCTCTATAAACGATTCACCTTCCGTACACTCATGGATGAAGTCGATGTCATCGAGTACTTCACCTATCGTCATAGAGCAGGACATTGGGGAGAAATCACAAAGAAACAGAAGAAGATTCTAGAAGCCTTTGCTGTATTGATCCCTGACTAGAAAAGCTTTGGTAAGAAGAAAACATAGATGACCAAACCATCTTCATATTTTGATAATCCTTCTAGGAGTTGAGGTTGAATTCAACAAAGATTCACTGAAATACCTGTATCATATAATTTAGATCGAGAATTTAGGAT
>CAZLZY010000455.1:0-1934 GCA_964564075.1 uncultured Spirochaetales bacterium | reverse complement strand
GTCGTAGCTCCATTTCTGATCATATAGATCCAGCCGGGATAACTCTCCTGATTCACTATCGTATAGGCCTTCTCTTCATAGCCTGCTTCAGCTAGTACCTTTAGCAGATACTTCGTCCCATGGATTCCTGTGCTCACATGGTTACCACCATGTCGAGTAACAAGATCATTCAGAGCTGTGGCTAACTGATGATGGTTCCCTTCAGGAAGTAGATTGCTCTCAAGAGCTAGTACTTGAGAAGTGACATCAGGTGAGTCCCATGGACTCATCTCCTGACTCTTGATATAGCCATCCTCATAGAAGCGTTCCAGAAAACGATCCTTTATCCTATCTGAAAGAACTTGGTATTCCCTTCCCTTCTCATCTTCACCGATGATACAGGCTATCTGAGATAGCAGGTTCACATCATGCTGATAATACCAGGTCGAGATACAGGGAAGCCCAGTCTTCTTCGAGGTCACGAGCCCCGGTGCACACCAGTCCCCGAAGGTTCCTAGCTCCTCTATGATACAATCAGTTGCCTGTGTTTGTAGAAAGGCTATATAGCGTGCAAAGATGGGAAAGAACTTCTCCAAGATAGTCTGATCTCCGCTGTACCAATAGATCGCCCAGCCCATTGAGATCAAAGCACTACCCCATGCGGGGTCAGCGGGTTTCTCCATCCAGAACTTCGGTGCTACATCGGTGATACTTCCATCAGCATTCTGCGTATCTGCCATATCCTGAACGAACTTACTGTAGAAAGCTACCGGCATGAAGTTCAGAAGAGCCTCGTCGACTGCCAGATGAGCATCTCCAAGCCATCCATGCCGTTCATCACGTTGTGGAGAGTCAGTCGGTACACCCATCATATTCGATAGCTGCCCACAACGAATAGCTTCATGAACTGTATTGAGATCATCATTACTACAGGAAAAGGATCCTGAACTATCAGTCTGTGTATGGATAAAAAGGGCTGTTACCGCAGCTTCTGTCAACTCTCCAACATATCCTGTGACCTCTATATATCTGAACCCATGGGAGGTGAAGGTAGGGGTCCAGACCTCTTCGTCATCACCACTACAGATGTATATATCTTGTGCCTTTGCTGCTCGATTAGATGAGGGATTGAGCTCTCCATCCTTCGTGATGAGTTCAGCATGGCGTAATATGATCTGAGTCCCTTTGGGTTGTGAGATCCGGAGTTGAGG
Source organism: uncultured Spirochaetales bacterium (assembly GCA_964564075.1). Classification (GTDB taxonomy): domain Bacteria; phylum Spirochaetota; class Spirochaetia; order CAKZLE01; family CAKZLE01; genus CAKZLE01. The sequence goes on along the minus strand of CAZLZY010000455.1, from coordinate 744 downwards.
GATCCCAGACATGTTCTGTCCGAAATCTATGACATACCCTGATCTTGATTTCCATATACTCTTGGCCGAGATACTCCTATCGATCATGATCGGTGGAAGCATCGCGCTCTGAAGAGGATACCCCTTCACGCTGATCGCCTGTGAGACAAGAGAAGGAATCATGGTTGCATCATATACTTCACCGTCAAAGAGGCTATTCTCAGTGATATTCCCTGTATAACAGACCCAACTCTCATCGGTGATGAGTTCCTGAATACTACCGTCACGATACTCTATTCTAAAATAGGCTACAGCTTTTGGTCTTTCAAAGCCATAAAGAGCAATATGTCGTCCATTCCCAACGATGATAGTAATGACATTCTCTTGCTCAAGATGATCATCAAGAGAGAGTGCATCATAGAGTACACGTTTATGATAATCGGTCTGAGCTGGTGATAACAACTGTTCTCCGACTTTTCTCCCATTGATCTCAAGACTATAGAGGCCTACGCCTGTCCCATAGAAGCGAGCCCTCACGACTTGGTCGATAGGTTGCTCTAGAATCAGATCTTTACCAAGATAGATACCATGATAATGGAGAGCCTCTTCACGACTATTCTTCACTTCCGGAGTACCACTCTCCCAGCTTCCTGCATGATATGAGGCTACGTCTGGTGCAGTGATCCATGCTTCTGGTAGGGTATCGGGAGTGATTGCAGCAGTCTCAAAATGAGCATACTCACTAAATTCATAAGATCTATCATC
>CAZLZY010000454.1:0-1941 GCA_964564075.1 uncultured Spirochaetales bacterium | reverse complement strand
TTTTTCATCATCAACGAATAGAATATGTTCAGAGCCTTGTAGGGAAGACGATTCTATAGCTGAATCAGCCGATATCTCCGTCTTTTCCGTTATGGGTAGATAGATCGTGAAAACGGTACCATCCCCTAGAGCACTCGAAAATTGGATCTCCCCATCATAACTAGTGACTATCCCATGAACTACGGCTAGCCCCATCCCAGTCCCCTTTTGTTTTTCCTTTGTCGTAAAGTAGGGTTCAAAGATAGAAGATTCGATAACCGGGTCGATCCCGATCCCGGTATCAGAGATAGTCAATTCTATATAGTGTCCTGGTAGTAAAGAGGTTGATATGGAGCTATCAAGCTCAATATCTTTCAATCCGATCTTGAGGATACCCCCTCTTCCTTCCATGGAGGAGGCCCCATTAGTCAGCAGATTCAAAAGGATCTGATAGATCTGAGTTGAATTCCCATATACAAGAGATTCACTTGATAACTCTTTTTGAATCTCAATCGAAGAAGGGATCGATGACCGTATAAAGGCAAGGACCTCTTCTACGATCGGTACTATTCTTATAGGGGATAACCTCTCACTGGATTTACGTGCAAAAGCAAGTATCTGGCTCGTAAGTTCCCGGGCCCTCATTCCTGAATTATCGATCTCATGGAGATATTCTTGGAGTTTCGGGTTGTCAGGGCATTCTACCTGACTTAATTCCGTATAACCAATGATCGCTGAGAGGATATTATTAAAATCATGGGCTATCCCACCAGCAAGATTACCTATCGATTCCATCTTCTGCGACTGGATGAGCTTATTCTCTAATATTCCTTTCTGTTTTTCGATCGCATTTCTTGCTTTAATCTCTTGAGTAAGATCTTCATTTGTCTTCAAGAATTTCTTTGTTCGCTCTAAGACTATCATCTCAAGGTTCTTATTGAGTTTTACCACTTTCCCCTGTTCTTGTTCTAACATACGAGACATATAGAAGGTTCGTCGTGCATAGATCTCAACTGTGTAGCTAGATAACATCCCTATGATATTCGCACTAATGAAGAAGAAATTATTATGTATGAGTATCTCAGTGGGTGTTTGTAGGATAAAAATGGCGATTACCTCATAGAAGGCCACATTGAGCCAACCTGCTAGGGTCGCCCATTTGAACTGTATTTTCGAATTACCATACCCAAGCATGAAAACGAGAATCACTCCTGTATAGTAGGCATACGTAGATTCATGGGGAGTGAGCACGATCATGATACAAATACCCGTTCCTGCAATGAGGAGGATACACGAAACGATTAATTGCATATATCGGAGATATCTCTCACGGTAAGACATGAGAATAGCTATGACGATCGCAGGAGAGACAAATGCATATCTAATGACCCAAAGGACCTCTTTGCTCAAGGGTGCCATCTTAGCATCGAGGAAGCCGAATAACATATAGAGGATCAATCCAAGATAGAGGCCTATCCTATTAAACCATAAGGAACTCTCTGAATAATCTAGAAGAAACTCTTGTTCTAGTTTGGGGTTTTTCTCAAAGGCTAGAGTATAGGGGTTCAATTGAGTCCCTTTCGAAACATGTAGAGGTGTAGATAAGAGAAGCCCTGTCAATCGATTCATAATAACAAACCTTTAGTAAGTATCTATACATATTGTGATATTAAGATACCATGGGCCATTCTCTCTGTATACTAGATTATTCTAGTATACTACTCAGGTGTCTATTGCTTCCTTCATATAAATAGCGCTACCTTACCATATACAATCTACAACCTCATGAGTGGTGTGTTCTTATGGAGTCCTATGGTATACTCCTTTAACGTTCACATAAGTAGGAGGAGGGCTCCATGGGTAAAATCAACATAGCTATCATCGGTTGCGGTATCATAACGAAGCATATGCATCTGCCTGAGATCAAACGATTAAAAGATCGTATTACGGTAAAAGCAGTAT
>CAZLZY010000453.1:0-1943 GCA_964564075.1 uncultured Spirochaetales bacterium | reverse complement strand
TGGGCTGATCCTTAGGTATTGGGACCGTTGAGGGATCAGCCCTTTCTCTTTTTTACCTCTCTGCGACATTTTCCTTGTCGATATGCTCTGACATTATCACTTCCGTTTGAGAGTTTTCTTAATAGTTTTTCTATTCAACTTGACTATGCATATGCACAGCAGTACACTTTAAGAGAAATACAATAAGGGAGGAGTTATGCTAGAACGTAACACCACTCCGACACCTAAGAAGATTTCGATTCAACCTAAGATACTGATCATTGTAGCAATTGCTGTTGCAATCATCGCTATTTTTTCAACAAGTATCTTTGTGGTTGATCAAACTGAACAAAGCGTTGTCCTACGTTTTGGGCAGTATAATCGAGTAGTAGGTCCGGGGTTACAATTCAAAGCGCCATTAGGAATAGAAAAGAGTTTCAATGTACCAACACAAGTAGTACAGAATATGAGTTTTGGTTTTAGAACAGAACAATCTGGTGTGAACACCATCTTCGATCAACGGGACTACCCTGAGGAATCAGTCATGCTAACTGGTGACCTGAACATCATCGATGTAGAATGGATCATCCAATACAAGATTGATGATCCCTTCGCTTGGCTTTTTAATGTAGAGGATAAGTCCTCCACTATTCGTGATATCAGCCAGTCTGTTATCAATGAGCTTGTAGGAGATCTTCCGATCCTGTCTGTTTTAGGCTCCTCAAGAACTAATATTGAGGTCACTGCTCAACAACAGATGCAGACCATCCTTGATAGTTATGGTCTTGGAATCAAGATCGTCACGATAAAATTGAAGAACATCGTACCACCAGTCGGAGAAGTCCAAGATGCTTTCGAAGATGTCAATAAGGCTATTCAGGATATGAACAGACTTATCAACGAAGGTAAAGAACAGTATAATAAAGAGATTCCGAAAGCTCGTGGTGAAGCCGCACAGCAGATCCAAATCGCTGAAGGTTACTATTCAGAACGTATCAATGAAGCTAAAGGTGATGTTGCACGATTCAACTCAGTTCGTGAAGCATATAATGAGAATAAAGAAGTAACGAGTACTCGTCTCTACATAGAGACGATGGAATCTGTACTTTCAAGTGGAAACACTACGATCATAGACAAGAATCTTGATAACTTTCTACCTCTACAAGACATAGGAGGTTCAAAGTGAAAAAACTAGTAACAATCTTAGTGGGTATTATCGTCGTTCTGATCATCTTCGTCCTAGTAGGACCTTTCTACATCCTCAATGAGGGCGAACAGGCAGTAGTTACCAGATTTGGAGCTATTACCAAAACAGAAATAAATGCAGGTTTCAAATTTAAAGCACCATTTGTTGATAATATCGTAAAATATCCTAAGAAGATCCTCTCATGGGATGGAGATTCACAGAGGATACCTACCAAAGAGAACCAGTTCATCTGGGTAGATACGACCGCTCGATGGAGAATCGTAGATCCTAAAAGATTCTATGAATCAGTTACTTCTCTGAATCAGGGATATGCTCGACTAGATGACGTCGTAGATTCAGCTGTAAGAACGATAATCTCAGAGAACTTCCTCAATGAGGCAGTCAGGACTAGCAATGATATAAACAAAATCAAGGCCGTTGAACAGATACAAACAGAGAACATCAAGGACGCTGAACAGTTAAACAGCCTTACAGCTAATGAGACCGCCTATCAGGAGATAACCAAAGGTCGAACCATGCTCTCAGATGAGATGTTCGACTTTGCAGCGAAGTTCACTGCTGAATACGGTATCGAACTCATTGATATCATCATTCGACAGATCCGTTATTCGGATGACCTGACAGAGAGTGTTTACAACAGAATGATCAAAGAGAGAAATCAGATCGCTGAAGCTTACCGTTCATACGGCCAAGGTCAGCTAGCTGAATGGAATGGTCAATTAGATAATGAAAAGAGAAAGATCTTATCTGGAGCTTA
>CAZLZY010000452.1:0-1944 GCA_964564075.1 uncultured Spirochaetales bacterium | reverse complement strand
AAGTAATTACCTGAAGGAAATGAAGATAGCTGCCCGTGGTTTCTATTTTTACATAGAACTCATCATAGCTATTCTCCTTCTCCTCATACTTCTAGTAGGGGTACAACCGAAGGGTGAGAATAAGTCGAAGGAATTCCTCCTCAATAACATCCCAGATGACATAATGATGACCATGTTTGAAAAAAATATACGTGAAGGCCGTCAAGTCATCGCAGATCCTGTTGAATGGGTATTAGAACCCATCAGTTTCACACTGACGAATAGAGATACCGGAAAAGTTCGGGAGTATGACTTCAAGGACAAAAAAACAGTCACCACCCCATCCTTCAAGAAGACCGACCCCAAAACTGGGTTTGTACAGTTAACATCCTACGTTTTGGAGGATGAAGAGGATATGCTTAGACTCTCATATCAAGAGAAGAGTATTGGTGCCATCACCACGCTAGCAGATGATGGAAAATTCTATTTCCAGTACATAAATCAGGGATATGAGACTAGCAGATACATTGACACCCTCTATATCATGCACAACGATGACTTCGAGGTTCTTGATGCACAGCTAGATAAACAGGTTATCCGTGAATTGGGAGTCAGTGAGGGCTTGAACTCAAGGGAGAACATTATTCCTGCATTCCTGACCTTCGCGGGGTCTCTGATGGGATTCTTCATCGTCATCGCCTATATCTTTCTAGATAAATCCGAAGGGGTCATCAAGGCTCTGGCCGTTACCCCTATCAGCATATACAACTATCTCATCAGCAAGATGATGATAATCTGTACCACCATGGTGATATCCTCTAGTATCATCGTCATTCCGGTGATGGGCTTAGGTCCGAACTATCCCATGCTGTATCTGTTCATGATAATATCTACATCAGCCTTCTCGGCACTAGGGCTACTAGTCGCTAGTTTCTTTGACAGTATGAACAAGGCTTTCGGTGTTCTATATGGTTTGCTGATCGCCCTGATGATTCCAGCATTTTCATATTACATTCCAAGTTTTGATCCTCTTTGGCTACGCTACTTTCCAACCTATCCGGTTTTACAGGTCTATAAGGATCTACTCCTTGGAGGCTCTAACCTCGGATATACTTGGCTTTATTGTGGCATATTCCTTCTAGGCGGGATCATTCTATTATTTGTATCGAATCTTCGATATAAAAAGTCACTCACGGTATAGGGGGAAGAGAACATGATAAAGAGATTATTCGCACTGTTATCAAGGGACTTCCTCTCATCAAGAAGAGATGCTCTGATGCTATATATCATCATAATACCAATTCTCCTGGCCGTGGGCATAACCTGGTTCGCTCCTGGATTGAATGACACCGCCATTCGTTTCGCTATGTTGACGACCGATACGCCCGAGCATATCGAGTTCATGCAAAGCTACAGCAAGGTCGAACTATTTCCGTCAGTTGAAGAGATGGAGCGACGAATACTCAAGAGAGATGAGATTGCAGGCTTCCTACCCCTGGAGGATGGTACCTATGAAATACTCTTGCAAGGGAATGAGAGTGATCAAATAAGCCAAGTAGTCAAAATATTCAATGCTCTATATGAGTTAGAATCCAAGAAAGAAGATTCCACAGCACAGATGTTAGATTTTGGACTTACCGTCCCCCCTTTGAAGATCAAACTGGTGAATATGCTTATTCTTATGACGATCATGCTAGCAGGTATGCTTATATCCCTGGGGATTGTTGAAGAGAAACAGGACAGTACCATAAGAGCCATACATGTTACTCCCGTTTCCTTGAATACATTCATTCTGGGAAAGAGCCTCATAGGGGGAATCGTCGCATTACTCTCAATAGTAGCAATTGTACTCATATCTGGTTTTTATGATATCAACTGGCTGCTAATAATCATTGTCGGATTGACCTCTTTGGTTCTGACCCTGGTTGTTGGGTTCATACAGGGTATCGAATCTGATGATATCAT
>CAZLZY010000451.1:0-1950 GCA_964564075.1 uncultured Spirochaetales bacterium | reverse complement strand
ACTGTCACTAAAATTAGTAAAAATCATAACAAATTGCAACCCCCTTTATACTTGACCAAACGGTAATAAAGCACTAGTTTTTAGGGGTAAATACTGACGTGAGAAATGTTAGGAGAAAGATCTGGAATATAAGACAAAAGAGGAACTGATAGCGGCATTGGAAGCTACTGAAGCTATACAGTTCTCTAAAAAACAGCGACGCCCAGTTCGCAGTGGAATCATCTGGTCAGAATCAGTAGCTCAGTTCATCTTGAATATCTATCCAGATATCTTGGATAGTGAGATGGATATGGTAGATTTGATCAGAATAATAAATGGGAAATATGAGTTATGATCGTATTGGGAATCGAATCTTCATGTGATGAGTGCTCAATTGCAGTCGTTGAAGATGGGAAGCGGATTCTCAGCAATGTGATCGCTACTCAGATCGAACTACATAGACCCTATAACGGGGTCGTACCCGAGATCGCATCTAGACTCCATACTGAATGGATCGTTTCGGTGTATGAACAAGCTATACTTGAATCGGGGATAGAACCCTCGCAGATAGATGGTATCGCAGTGACGAACCGTCCCGGTCTTGTAGGTTCTCTCCTAGTAGGTCTGAGCTTTGCGAAAGGGCTTTCAATGAGTCTCCATAAACCATTTATTGCAATCGATCATATACGTGCACATCTGTACGCACCTCATATAGAGCATGAGATCACCTATCCCTATCTTGGGGTGTTAGCCTCAGGAGGTCATACGGTGATCGCTAAGGTAGATGGGTTCGATGAGATCGATGTCATGGGAACTACCATAGATGATGCGATCGGAGAGGCTTTTGATAAGGTCGCTAAGCATTACGGCTTCGGGTATCCTGGAGGAGTCATCATCGATCGTATGTCAAAAGAGGGGGATGCTCAGGCATTCAACTTCCCTGATGCTTCTTTGCATAAGGGAGAGAACCATACCTATGATGTATCCTATTCAGGTCTGAAGACAGCTGTGATCAATCAGCTTGATAAGTTCTGGGATGGTAAATCAGAGAAGAGTCCTCATAATATCGCAGCATCCTTTCAGAGAGCTGCAGTGACACTTCTGACTCGAAGGATCAAACGAGCGATAAGAGATACCGGACTTACTAGGATCGTAGCAGGTGGTGGTGTTGCAGCCAATTCATTTTTACGATCAGAACTATCTGAGATGAAAGGCGTAGAGGTCTTCTATCCATCATTAGAACTCTGTACCGATAACGGTGCGATGATCGCAGCGATCGGTTACCAGTATTTGAAGAAGGGAATCACCTCTTCACTTGATACGAATGCTTCACCAAGGGTGACAGCGTTCAAGAGATCATATCCATAAGAGCTGAAGGAGAAGTATATGAATGAGAGTTTCAATCTTGATGAAGCAATAAGAAAAGTAGAAGATTTTCCCAAACCAGGGATCTTGTTCTATGACATAACAAGTATTCTCGCTAACCCTGAGGCATTCACCTGGTGTATCGATAAGATGGTAGAGCTCTATGAAGATAAACATATCGATGCGATAGCAGGGATAGAGGCACGAGGCTTCCTCTTTGCAGCACCTCTTGCAGAAAGACTACAGATTCCCTTGATCCTGGTAAGGAAGAAAGGGAAATTACCTGGTGAGACGTACGAGAAGCGGTTTCAGCTTGAATATGGTGAAGATGTCATACAGATACACAAATCTGATGTGAAAGCTGGTGAGAATGTCCTTATCATCGATGACCTCATCGCGACTGGTGGGACTGTCAAGGCTGCAGCTGAGATTTTCGCTGAAGCTGGTGCCACCGTACATGATATCTTCTGTACGATCGGGTTACCATTTCTCCCATACAAAGAAATTTTGAAAGATTATACGGTCACAACACTGATAGAATACGATAGTGAGTAGAAAAAAGATAAAGGATATTGACAAAATCAAGGTCTTTTAGTACATTAGCGC
>CAZLZY010000450.1:0-1956 GCA_964564075.1 uncultured Spirochaetales bacterium | reverse complement strand
GATGAGTTCTTCTGCTACGAATCCACCCATGCAGACTTTCACATAATCGGTTAGCCAACTTCGATTCTTCGTATAGGAGTCCTTCTCTGGTAGAGATATCGTAAGTCCTAGAGCCTGTCCATGAGGGATGATAGTCACCTTATGTAGAGGATCCACATTATCAAGATAATAGTACATGAGAGCATGTCCTGCTTCATGGTATGCAGTAGACCGCTTTTCCTCTTCAGTCATCATCTTAGACTTTCTTGCAACACCGAGGATCGTCTTATCTCGTGCAAATTCAAAATCTTCCATAGACACTTTGCTTCGTGAAGACCGGGCAGCGAATAGAGCGGCCTCGTTCACGAGGTTAGCAAGATCAGCACCTGAAGTACCAGGTGTCGCTCGAGCGACCCTCTGCAGATTGACATCCTCATTTAGCGTGATCTTCTTGCAATGGATCTTCAAGATCGCTTCACGTTCCTGAACATCCGGCATATCAACAACGACCTGTCGATCGAATCTACCAGGTCTCAATAATGCAGAGTCAAGGACATCAGGTCTGTTCGTTGCAGCGATGACAATGACACCGGCCTTGGTATCGAACCCGTCCATCTCGACGAGCATCTGGTTCAAGGTCTGTTCTCTCTCATCGTGACCGCCACCATAACCTGCACCTCTCGTACGACCTACGGCATCAAGCTCATCGATGAAGATGATACAGGGAGAATTCTTTCTTCCCTGTTCGAACAGGTCTCTTACCCTGCTCGCACCGACTCCGACGAACATCTCGACGAAATCTGACCCAGACATATGGAAGAAAGATACTCCAGCTTCACCGGCAACAGCCTTTGCAAGAAGAGTCTTTCCTGTCCCAGGCAAACCTACGAGAAGAACTCCCCTTGGTATCGTAGCACCTATATCAACGAACCGCTTAGGGCTCTTCAGGAACTCTACGACCTCTTGAAGTTCATACTTGGCCTCTTTCTGTCCTGCGACATCATCAAAAGTGATCTTCACATCACCATCTTTATATTGTTTAGCTTTACTCTTACCAAAGCTGAAGGCCTTGTTGCCTCCACCTTGAGTCTGTTTGTAGATCATCCAGAAGAAGAAGATGAAGATGATCCAAGGAACTAGTTCAAATAGGATCTGTACGGCAGATATACCTTTGACTGAACCTGTTATTCTAACACCTGACTCAAGGAGAAGAGGCATCAACTTCTCATCATAATAGGGGATTCGTGTAGTATACTGAACAGGAAGTCCATTAGTCATCGTCGTCATGACGAAATTCACTTCATTAGAATCCAGGATCTCTACCGAAGCGACCTGACCTGACTGAAGATAGTTCAGGAAGGTAGAATAGGGGACTTCTTGTCCTGTGGTATTTGTATTGGAAAAAACCAACATGGCAAACATGACGATAAGAAAGAGAAGGAATATTAAAGCAAATCGATTCTTTCCGAAATCGAACTTTGGACCTTCTCCCCCCTGATTTGGTTTATTTTCGTTATTATTATCATTATTATTCACACTCAACTCGGTCTCCTACTGATTCAATGCGTAAGGAGAGCATTGTACCAGATATATCATTTAATTCTACTTTATAAGGTACGGCAATTCGATCATACCAGCCAAAAGATTTACCTAGGATACCGACTATCTCATCACCTGTGACGATTACCGGTATCTTCCAACGTTCTTCTTTTGGTATCTTCCAATCATTGTACAATCTAAGAACTTTCTTCGTACCATGATCGAAGGCTATCACATCTCCTTCAAGATATGATCTGACGATCAATTTCCCTCTGACAGCATCTGCTGGAATACATACAGACTGCAGATCGATTTTGCTCACCGAATCACAGATAAGATTATATCCCGGGAATAAACAGATACTCCCCGAATCTATTACTTTAAGATAACGATTTTTAGTAGTAGGAACAACCATAATACTTAAAAAAACAGTCTCTT
>CAZLZY010000449.1:0-1957 GCA_964564075.1 uncultured Spirochaetales bacterium | reverse complement strand
CTGGTAATCGCTGTAGCTTCCTGCTACTCCAAAGACAGCCCCTGTCCCATCGAATACAAACAGATAATCTGTCACACGGTCGAGGAAGGCTCTATCATGAGAGACTACTAAAAGACAGCCGTTAAACTCCTCTACATAGTCTTCTAAGGCTCTAAGTGTATCAATATCAAGGTCATTGGTGGGCTCATCCAAAACTAGGAAGTTCGGATGCTGCATGAGAAGGCTGATCAGATAGAGTCTTCTCTTCTCTCCACCGGAGAGCCTCGCGATCCCTATCCTATGCATACTCGAGGGGAAGTTGAAGCGTTCGAGGAACTGAGAGACCGATATCCTGATGCCAGGCTCTATTGTTACCATCTCGGCAAGCTCTTCCATAAATTCTAGGATGGTAAGATGTTCTTTGAGTGGTCGACTCAATTGGTCGTAATAGGCAATATGGGTATTGATCCCCATCTCTATCTCTCCAGCAGAAATTTCAGTCCTGCCGGTGATCATATCGAGGAACGTGGTCTTTCCCGAACCATTCGGTCCCAGGATACCAATACGCTCCCCTCTTTTAAAACTATAACTGAAAGGAGCCACCACCTGATGATCCCCGTACCATTTCTCTATCTTCTTAAGTTCAAGGACCTTCTTCCCAAGTCGTCTATGGGTAGAGGAGAACTCGACCTCCTTCTGATCTACCTCAGTCTTCTGATCCATCAGATCATAGACCTTCTGCACTCGAATCTTGCTCTTACTCGATCGAGCCCTTGGTCCTCTCATAAGCCATTCTTGTTCTCTTCGTAAGATATTAGTGAGTTTCTCCTGAAACCTATTCAATTCCTGGATACGCTGAGCTCTTCTCTCTAAGAAGACCGAATAGTTCCCCTCATAGGTATAGATCTTACCATCATCGATCTCTAAGATCTTCGAACAGACAGCATCGAGGATGTAACGGTCATGGGTGACCATGATACATCCGATCTGAGTGGAGACGAGGAAATCCTCGAGCCATTCGATCGTCTTGATGTCGAGATGGTTCGTAGGCTCATCAAGAATGATCATGTTCGGTCCGGTCGCGACTGCTCGTGCAAGTGCTACCTTCTTTACCATCCCTCCTGAGAGTTCTTTCATAGTCCTGTCTATTTCAATGATCCCAAGCTCTGTGAGCCTAGATTGGTATTCATGTTCTATTGCCCAGCAATCCTCTTCATCCATGAGCTGTGTGAGTTCTGCTAGGGAACGTTCTTTTAATTGGTCGTGTTCATAGGCCTCTACACAGGCTCGATAATCATTGAGGATCGATATCTTATAGGATTTATCCTCATAGAGGAAATCAGAGATCGTACTATCTGCATCAACTCTCGGAACCTGATCGAGCATACTCAATCGGAGTCCTCTATTCTTCGCTATCGTCCCTGAATCACTCTCGAGGTCCCCAAAGAGTACACGAAGAAAAGTTGATTTCCCTGTACCATTCTTTCCGATGAGACCGATACGTTCACCGGCATGGATACCCAAGGTTATCTCAGAGAAGAGAGGTTGATCTTTTAATGTCTTTGATACGTTTTCAATTGAGATTAGATTCATGTGTAGCCATATTATCTAAATAGGGAGTTTTGAGCAATGAACTTCATCTGTTTTGTCATCACTTATATGAGATTGAAGGTTATCTTTGCGTTCTGTCATCCGTTCTGCAATACTATCACTATTTTTCTTGATCTTGACCATGCTACTAGTCGTAAGAGTATCATGGTCAAGATTCATGCGAGATAAGATGATACAAACCCATATGATCATATTCTTGCTGATAAGAACGATCCTGAGGCTACTCAAAAAGGGTCCGTCCTATCTACTGAAGAGGGTATAAAAGGTACGTGGGAGAACTTTCATACAACTCTAAAAGCCGATGAAAAAAACCTCTATAGTAGTATCAATGAGACTTTCTAAAATTGTAGAATGAGACGATGATCAA
>CAZLZY010000448.1:0-1963 GCA_964564075.1 uncultured Spirochaetales bacterium | reverse complement strand
AGAATCTATACGGTTACTGCAACGGCAACTGATACCAGGGGTATCAGTGTCTCACACTCATGGACCGTACGGATCATATATCCTGCTATAATCCTTATCACACCTGAAGATGCAGGTAAATATGGAGATGGTTTATTCCCAAATCCGGTAGTCACTACCCAAGATATTCTCTCGGTATCCTACACTCTTGATAATACTCCTGTAGCTGAAGGCTATTCTTGGAATAGTATTCCAATCGGTAGGCATACTATAGGTGCCGTTGGAACCTATACCATCATAAATGAGAATGGACAGTCAGTGAGTAGTATCACCGCTGATCCAATCACATGCGAAGTAGTCAACGAGACCCCTCCAACTTTGGAGATATCTCGAATCGCATCCGGAGACCTGCTACGAGCAGATCAAGTCTACACCGTAGACGCAGAAGCTTCAGGTGGTGATGGGACAGGGTCTGTTACCATCGAATGGATCCTTGATGGTGATGAGCTTGGAGAAGGAACTTCAATCTCCTTCAATACCGGAACTGATAGGACCACGAGGACCTTGCGGGTCGTTGTTACTGATACTGAAGGTCTTACGACCGCAGAAGATACAACCTTCTCGATCATCGATCCTGAGATTGAGATCGTCCTTCCTGAATTTGGTGGAAGGGTTGGTGTATATCCAGATGCTTCAACCATCACCATGCAGTATATCGGCCAGGATATCTCAGAAGTATCTTGGATTATGGGAGCAACAACGTATGAACAGAATACATTCACGCTACCAGATATCACCAAAGAAACTGCTAAACTCTCTATAGGGGCTAAAGGCTCTGTCTATATGAGAAAGCCTGATGGAGCTCTAGGTACCGTAGAGATTGATGCAACACCTACATCTATCACAATATACAATGCCCCAAGCATCACCTCTGCAACAATCGATACCGATAAGGTCTATATAGGCTACCCAGTTACCATAGCAACCCAGTTCACTGGGAATATCGATACTATAGAACTTCTGATCGATGATACATCCCAAGATGTGGTTTCTGAACCTGCTGGCTCATACACTTCTAGCCAGACCGTCTATTCAATCGGTAACCATAAGATTCTCGTTAAATTGACCGATATCTTCGGAAGGGTCGACTCTACCGAGCTGAACTTCTCAGTATATCCGCTTATCCAATTAGCTATTGATAGACCTACTGATGGAATGAGTTTTGGTCCTGAAGAGAAGATCCCCCTAGTCGGAGAACTGCGAGATGGACGAGTAGCAGAATTAGTTGAAAAGTATATCTGGAAGTTGAATGGCGAAGAGGTCTTGAACAACCTCTCAGGAATCATCCCTGCACAATCAGCAGACGATTATACCGTCACGTTAAGTGCGATCGACATCTTCGGGAACACTGTTCCTGAGGTCCAGACTGATATTACTGTACAGAGTGACCTCATCATGACCCTCATCTCACCAAGCTCTGACATCTCGATCATAGAGGACACCTCATTTACCTGCAGAGTTATCGCAAGACCTCTCAGTAATACTGTCAATATCAATGAGCTTGCTGAGAATATCATATGGAAGGTTGATGGAGATGAAATTGATGCCTCAGGTATACGCTACGAATTCGATCCTGATAAAGCAGGAGATTATACCATACAGGCAGTATATGATGTAGGCTCTGTACAGAAAGAGACTGCAATCGTTACTATCACTGTCAAGGAATTCCCAGAACCAAAGATCACCTCACCAGATCTTGCAAACGTTATCAACTACGGAGCAGGTGAAAAACTGCTACTATCTGGTACAGGTTTTACCAATGCGTCATTTACCTGGTTGCTCGACGGAACAGTCATAGGTAGGGCAAGGTCCTTATACTTTGATCCGAACGGACTACAAGGGACCTATAAACTCCAACTGCTCACTGAGTATAACGGTGTATCACGTGTTACTGAAGAGATGCTCAACCTCAAGCTCAACACCC
>CAZLZY010000447.1:1179-1980 GCA_964564075.1 uncultured Spirochaetales bacterium | reverse complement strand
CTGTTTGGTCTTGATGATCGGACCGGGACACTGAAGGCCGCAAGCATCGAGTTCGATACTCTTGCTATCAGTCTTCTTTACCGGTGCCGATGAGTTTCTAGGTCCACCCGCTGCATCTATGAGCTGTGCAAAGTCCTTTCTATTATCCTGTGGGAGGAACAATGGTTGCCAGAGTTTGTATCCACCATCAAGGTTCATATTCTTGATACCTGCATGGTCGAGGATCTTAGCGGCTACATAGCCCCTCTGTCCTACCTGACAATAGACAAGATAGGTCTTAGATGTATCAAGTTCCCCTAGATGTGCTCTTAGCTCATCTAAGGGTATATTCACTGATCCAGGGATGACACCGAGTTCACTCTCATCTCGTGTCCTGATATCGAGAAGGACGGTATCTTCTCGTTCTGCGAGTGCTTCTAGTTCATACCATCTGAAACTCTTCACCATACCTCGCAAGAGGTTCTCAGCAGCATATCCTGCGATATTCACCGGGTCCTTCGCAGAGTTATAGGGAGGAGCATAGGCAAGCTCAAGCTCCTGTAGGTCATATATATCCATATTTCCCTTGATAGCAGTAGCGATGACATCAATTCGTTTATCGACTCCATCATACCCTACTCCCTGTGCTCCGAAGATCTTACCTTCCGGTGAGAAGATCAGTTTCAGGGTAAAGGGAACAGCACCAGGATAGTATCCTGCATGATTATTCCTGTTAACGGTCACTACATGATAATCCTTTCCATACTCCATACCGGAGGCTTTCAGGACCTTCTCATTCACACCTGTGGCTGATATGGTCAG
>CAZLZY010000447.1:0-1169 GCA_964564075.1 uncultured Spirochaetales bacterium | reverse complement strand
GGTTCGTACCGAGCATATTGTCAGCGACGATTCGTCCCTGTCTGTTCGCAGGCCATGCAAGAGGTATGAGGGCTTCGTTACCATTTATGTAGTTAGTTACTTCGATAGCATCTCCGACTGCATAGATATCTTTATTCGATGTCTGAAGATACTCATTGACCTTAATACCCCGAGTCTTTCCGATCTCAAGCCCTGCTGCTGTAGCAAGGGAGGTCTCTGGTCGTACTCCGATGGCTAGGATCACGATATCTGCTTTCAACTCCGCACCACTCTCGAGTGTTACGGCAATAGATTCACTACCATCTGTGAACTTGGTGACGCCGTCGCCAAGATAGAGTCCGATATGGTTCTCTTTGAAGTGCTGGTGAACCGGAGCTGCGATCTCTATATCAACGGGAGCTAGTACCTGATCCATCTTCTCTACGACGATGGATGCGATCCCCCTCTCATGAAGGTTCTCAGCGATCTCCATCCCGATGAAACCGGCTCCGATGACTACGGCTCTCTGAGCATCGCTTCTCTCTATCTGTGCAATGATCCGATCCATATCGGTCATGTTCCTCAGGGTCAAGATCCTCTCTGAATCGATCCCTGGGATCGGTGGTCTCAAAGGCTCTGCACCTGGGGAGAGGAGCAACTTATCATAGCTCTCAGTATATTCATTCCCCGTGAGCAGGTTCTTAGCCTGTACGGTCTTCTTCTCTACATCGATGGAGAGGACCTCATTCTGGATCCTGATATCGATATTGAAACGTTCAGTCATCCCCTCGACGGTCTGAACAAGCAGATTGTCACGTTCTTTTATAACTCCGCCAATATGGTAGGGGAGTCCACAGTTCGCAAAACTGATATATTTTCCACGTTCGAACATGATGATCTCATGTTCTTCTCCTAATCTTCTCAACCGTGCTGCAGCACTTGCACCACCGGCTACACCACCAACTATTATGACTTTCATACTTCCTCCTGCACATTATTCATGAGAAATGCTGCAAAATCCTGAAGATTCTCAGCTTTGAAGAGGGTTATACCCTTATCCTTGTCTCCTAGGACGACAAGCGAATCTCCTGGTTTGATATTGAAATGGTCTCGAGCTTTCTTCGGGATCACGACCTGTCCTCGTTCACCGACTTTCACTGTTCCGCATACGCATGAACCATCTTTGAACT
>CAZLZY010000446.1:0-1981 GCA_964564075.1 uncultured Spirochaetales bacterium | reverse complement strand
ATCGGATACACACAAGTGTTCGTACCAATTCTTCATCATGGTTCACCTCAACTGATTCCGCAGCAGCAGCTACCGCTATAGCAACTGGGATATCAGTTTTGAATGGTAGGATCAGCCAGACTAGTTTGGGACAGGCTCTAGAGACTCTTTTAGAGTACTATAAGAGATATGGTAAAAGAACCGGATTAGTAACCACAACCTATATGACCCATGCTACACCAGCTGCCTTCGGTGCCCATACGAGTAGTAGAAGTAATTACGAAGAGATCGCAGATGATTATTTGACTCAGTCAAAGCCGAATGTGTTACTCGGCGGTGGAGCGAATGGTATTACGAAAGATGAAGCTCAAGATGTAGGTTATACCGTTGTGACAGATGAGACTGAGCTGATGAGTATAGATACAGGATCTGTTGAATTTCTAAGTGGACAGTTTGGAACTACTCATCTTCCCTATGAGCTCGATGGCTATGGGGAGTCTCCTACTCTTACTGAGATGGTAGAGAAGGCTGTTGGGATCTTAGAACAGGACCCTGAAGGATTCTTTCTTATGGTCGAAGGGGGCAGAATAGACCATGCCTCTCATGCGAATGATATACAAAGAATGATCGCAGAGGCGATCGCTCTTTCTGAAGCTATTGATTGGCTAGATAGATGGGCCTCAGGACGGGGTGATACACTGATAGTCGTTACAGCTGATCATGAGACAGGGAAGCTCAATGAGACGATACCAATAACTCAAGGAGTACTTCCCCCTCAAGCAGATTCCTATTGGGGGAGCACAGGACATACCTCCCGTCTTGTCCCATTATATGCATGGGGATATGGTGCAGAGGGATTCGAGCTTGAAGTCATAGATAATGAACAGATCCACGATATCATCTTGGAGAATTTTTGATATTGATCACACTTACTTCACAATATAATCCGATTTTATCTAAATATACCCACCTATAGTGGTATTATTCCCCGTAGCTTTGATCATCATATACCCTTTATCAGCAACCGTTGTGGCGTACCCGAGAGTTGAAGCACCAGTTATTGCTGTCATACTCTCATAATCATCTGGATCTATACGATACCATTGGTAGGATAGACCGTCATCTTACCCCACTCCCTATGATTCTGAGTCTCAACATATAATGGTTTCCAATATGAATATGGAAATTATCTGTAGCAATCAATCATGTAGTCAAAGGATTCCCAGATCTAAGGGAATCATACCAGGTGCTACCGATATCAATCGAATACTGTAAGGTAAAGCTGGTAGCTCTAAGTTCTGCAGGTATTCCCAATGCCATATCGATCATAGTTGCTGGCCCTGTGTCCTGACCGCTTTGTTCAATAAAGAGTAGATTGGCTGGAATCAATATGATCTCGTGAGAATCATCCCCACCCCCAAAGAGGATATTACAACTAATACAGAGAAGAGATCCTAAAACAAAGAGGGCGCTCGAAGTAGTTGGTGAGAACGGTAGAGTCGGCGTTCTTGCAACTCTTCCTGACACATTACCACCGACCTGTGATACTCTCATTGTTAGTAATTAATGGCATATCTATTTCTTTGATTACTAAAATATGTCAAACTGAGAACACAAGAGATGTTGGAGGGGTATATGAGTGGTAAAGAATTATCTAGGATAGAGCTAAAGAGTGTTATTATGCTTCTTTTCTGTATCCTGTTCAGCTTGGTTTCCTTCTCTCTGACAGCAGCAAATGATGAAGTAAGGGATCTATTAGTAGATGCTACTGTCCGTGTTGATAGTGTGGACTCTACTGGAGAAGTATACTCCTTTGGGTCTGGCTTCTTCATCGCTGAGAATGGTCTTATCTGTACCAACTTCCATGTCATAGAGGATCACTTCAGGGATGGGTATGCTCTTGAGGTCAAGACCAACTTTGGTGAGACCTTCGATGCCATACCTATCGTCTGGAATTATGAGAGAGATTGGGCGGTGATCCAGATAGAAGGGTTCTATAACG
>CAZLZY010000445.1:0-1981 GCA_964564075.1 uncultured Spirochaetales bacterium | reverse complement strand
TATTATTTCTATTAAGGTCGGAAGAAAGTCACATTCAGTTTTGATTAAAGATTATCAGGGAGCACTTTTTACAGATGCTATTATACACCTTGACTTCTTTGAGATTGAAAAGGGTCAGACTCTTCATACATCGATTAACATTTCACTCGTAGGTAGTGCACAGGGTGTTAAAGATGGTGGACTTCTTGAACATGTACTCCATGAGATTGAGATTGAATGTCTACCAAAAGATATTCCAGAGGCTTTCTCTGTTGATATCACTAACCTCGGATTGAATGAGAGTATTCACGTGAAGGATCTTACGATCCCTAAGGGTGTTAAGGTTCTCATGAACGAAGATAGAACAGTCGTTACTGTTGTATCTAAGAAAGCTGAGGTCGTAGCGGTTTCTGAAGAAGAAGAAGAAGAAGTCGAGGTAATTGAAGGAGAATAGTCTGTCTTTAGTATTGGGTCTGGGGAATCCCGGAAGGACATATGAGAATACTCGGCATAACGTTGGGTTTCTCGCTGTCGATTCTCTAGCTCATGCTCTCGATATTCAACTCAAGAAGCGTTTCTTAAAACCATATATTATTGGTACATTCAAGGGGTCTGGTAGTGGTATGCATACTGTTATCAAGCCCCTTACGTTTATGAACAGATCAGGTGCGATCCTCCCCCCTATCTTCAATACAACAAACCATTCAGTCTCTGATATCATCCTTATCTGTGATAATATGGATCTACCACCAGGTGAGATCAGAATCAAGAGGAAAGGCTCATCAGCAGGTCATAATGGGATCAAGTCAGTCATGGAATATGCTTCATCGGGTGAGTTCTTAAGAATATATATTGGTGTAGGCAGACCGACTCAAGGAACATCTGTAGTCGATCATGTATTAGGTATTCCAGAAGGAGAAGAGCTTAGAAGTATGCTATTCGGCGTAGAATCAGCAGCACAAGCTCTAAGATCCATCCTCATGGGGAATGATCTTTCAAAGGTGATCAATGAATACAACAGACGAAAGGATCCTGATCAATAAGGTGAGAAAGAGTCTCCTATCTCTTTGTGATGATCATGACCTACTCATAGCTTTTTCGGGTGGGCCTGATTCAGTCTTTCTCCTAGATATCATACATTCCCTCATCTCTGATACCTCTCACATGAAGATAGGTCTTGCCTATGTGAACCATTCTTTAAGAAGCTCTGAGGAATTGACTGAAGAAGAATCTTTTATCACTGAGGTGGCTAAGACCTATGGGGTGATTCTACATATCCTTCGATGTGAACCTGGAGAGATCGAGAATCTTGCTGCGATTCGTCGAAAGGGTATCGAAGAGGCAGCAAGAGAGATTCGATATTCATTATTAGAACAGTGTAGGTCAGAACATGGGTACGATCAAATCCTGACTGGGCATCATATGGATGATCAGCTAGAGACGGTGTTGATGAGATTCTTCAAAGGTTCGGGGGTTCATGGTCTTACCGGGATCCCTCAGGTCCAGGGTTCCGTGATCAGACCTCTTCTCAATATTTCTAAAGGGTCTATTCTAGCATATCTTAAGAATAGATCTCTCACCTTCTCAGTCGATACGACGAATCTTGGTGAAGCTTATGAACGAAATAGAGTCAGAAATAGATTGATTCCTCTTCTTCAAGAGCTATATCCGGGTTATGAGAGCTCTCTGATGCATCTGACAGGTAAGATGGATATGACTTCCTCATTTCTACAGGAACAGACCATCTCCTTGGAATCCCATTTGATTGTCAATGAGGGTTCGATCTCATGGGATAGGGGAGTATTTGACTTACTGCACCCTTACCAGCGGATGGAATTACTCTATCGGGCATGGAATCTACTTAGCTCAGAAGATAGGGATCTTCCGTATGCCGTGATACAGAATCTTGTTATGAATGGGATCGGAGCACGATCTGAATCGAAGAATCTCTTTGGGTTGAAAGGTATTGCATGTTATCTCGTAAAAGAGACTGTTTTTTTAA
>CAZLZY010000444.1:0-1982 GCA_964564075.1 uncultured Spirochaetales bacterium | reverse complement strand
AACAGGTGCATTGATCGCTAACTATCTCGGGAAGAAGGACGCCATATCAGCCCAGAAGATCTATCTTCAGGGTTTATCTTATGCTGTCATCATTCAGTTGATCCTGACCATCCCTCTGCTCTTCCTGCTCAAACCTATATTCCTGCTGATGAATGCTGAGGCATCTGTTCTCTCAGGAGCTTTATTGTATGGGTATGTCATCGTAGGTGGTTCGATCATGATGACCATGACCATGGTCATAAACTCAGCCCTAACAGCCCGGGGATTATCAAAACTTTATAGAAACGTCCTAATCATAGGATTCTTCCTGAACTTAGGGCTCGATCCGATCCTACTCTTCGGAATCAAGATAGGGGATGTGGTTATCATCCCAGAGATGAAAGAGGCAGGAATCGCACTTGCAACAGTCCTTATACAACTCTTCAGTGCAATCTATCTCCTTCATAAAGCACGCAAACTGCATCTTTTTGAAGGATCAACCTCTAAAGATTTCAAGCCTATAAAGACAAGAGGAAAAGAACTACTTTCGCAGGTCATCCCTGGAATGGTCAGCTTTATGATCATGGCTACTGGAACCTTTGTCATCACCTTTTATATCTCTCGCTATGGGACTAATATCGTAGCAGCATATGGTTCTGCTATTCGTATAGAGCAGATCGCTCTCGTTCCGAGCATGGGGATAAATTCGGCACTTATGGCAATGGTGGGTCAGAATAACGGAGCTAATAAAATAGACAGGATACAAGAGGCCTATAAGACAGCCCTATTCTACGGATTTGTGATCATGGTCGTCTTACTCACTCCAGTCCTTATCTTCGGGAAAGAACTCATCGGTCTCTTCACAGATAATTCCGAGGTCATCACCATTGGGTACACCTATTTGCTCATTCAGGGGATCACCCATTTTAGTTACATCATCATGTCTCAATCGAACTCAGTACTTCAGGGGTTGAAGAAACCGGGAATGATCATGTGGACTGCTCTCTATAGACAGGTAGTCGCACCGGTTATCATCTTCACCCTACTTTCAGTCGTACTGGGTATGAGAGAGAATGGTGTATGGTGGGGTCTTGTCATCGTGAACTGGTCAGCAGCCCTATTCTCACTCTTCTGGACTCGTAACAAGGTGCATCAATCTTCGTTAGCACAACTTAAGCTTTAAGCTTCTTCCTACCTAGTAATTGTTTGGGTTACTCTGTAGACTGATGCAGCTATGAATACACCTACCCGTCTGACCCAAAAAAGCCTATTCTATCTCTGGCTCCCATTAGCCCTTATGTGGATCGTCATGGCGATAGAACAGCCAGCGATAACTGCGATCATCTCAAGATTACCGAATCCCACGATAGAGCTTGCAGCCTTCGGGTATGCGTTCGCTCTAGCGCTTCTTATAGAGGGACCGATCGTGCAGATGCTCTCTGCAGGGACCGCTATCACCAAAGATATCGTCTCCTATAAGAGACTGCTTTTCATCCTACATATACTCGCTATACTCATCACTTCAGTTCATCTCCTATTCTGTATACCTTCAGTATATTATTGGTTCTCCCTTACGGTCATGGAACTACCTAAAGAGATGATCGGCCCCTCTTATAGATGCTTTGCTGCAATGATCCCATGGTCTGCAGCTGTAGGGTATAGACGATTATGGCAGGGTGTCATGATTCGTTACGGGAAGACCAAAGAGGTCCCGGTCATCATGTATATTCGTATCGCAGCTGCAGCAGTGGTCCTTGTGATCGGGCTGCTGGTGAAGACCATCCCTGGAGGACTTGTGGGAGGGATCTCACTCTCTGTTGGCGTCATCGCAGGTGTGATCGCAGCAGGAGTATATGTAGGGCCGATCATAAAGGAGATGCCTGAAGAGGACCCGTCCTCCCCTGCTATGCCGATAGGAGAGATGATCAGATTCTACTTTCCCCTTGCATTAACCTCGTTAATAACACTAGGGGTCAGACCTCTGCTGAATTATGGTATCGCAA
>CAZLZY010000443.1:0-1986 GCA_964564075.1 uncultured Spirochaetales bacterium | reverse complement strand
CATAGCTATGCCGATCAAACGTGTGAAGATCGTTGGCTCTAAGTATTTGAGTATTGGTCTTTATATGATTGCCTTTATCACTATCAATGGGATCTTAAGCCTATTATTCCCACTGTTCATACCCAGCCTATCAACGATCAAACCTCTATCTTGGAGCATTATCGTACAATTCTTAGTGGTCGCTGGACTGTACTATAGTATCTATTTCCCCCTCTACTTCAAAGTGGGTTATCAAAAGAGCAGATGGGCCAATTATATGGCGATGATCGCATCAGCAGGTCTATTTTTCGTTATACTAAAAGGTGTCTCCGAGCTATCAGGACATGATATGGAAAGTCTACAGTTAGCATTAGCGTACCTATCGGGAATACGAGCTGGTATATGGGATATCATCATACCGATCGTTTCAGTAGGAATGATCACTCTTTCAGTCAAGTTGTCTGCATACTTCTATAAGTATCGTGAGTTCTGATGTAAAAGAACAAGATTCAGACTCTATACTTCTTCAATAATTTGAACACATGATAGATCAGGAGTCTTTGGAAGAACTTCTTTAAGCCTGCAGGGCTAACATCAAAGACTTTACCGGATGATCACTTCTGCTTATCCTGACCAATTATTAATATCTTAGATACATACATATAAGAAAGATGCATTCTTCACAAAGGAAAAAATAATACCATGAAAAAAAGGATTCATATCCTTGGCCCTTCAGGGTCAGGGACAACCACCCTGGGTAAAGCTCTTTCTCACATGTTGGATATCACATTCTATGAGAGTGACGATATCTACTGGGAGGAGACTACTCTACCCTATTCAGAAAAACGAACTATTGAAGAACGAGTTGCGATACTAGAACATATTACAAAAGATAATGATTCCTGGATCATCAGTGGCTCTGCAATCTCTTGGGGAGAAATACTTCTCCAAAGATCAGAACTTATCATACTACTATATTGTGATGAGGATATCAGGATCGAACGATTAAAACTAAGAGAGTATCTGGAGTTCGGTAATCGAATCAGTGAAGGCCATGATATGTTTGAGAATCATAGAGGTTTCCTAGACTGGGCAAGAAGGTATGATTCTGGTGATTTAACCATGCGAAGCAGGGTCAGTGAAGAGGCTTGGGTCACGAAAGCTGGCTGCTCCATATTAAGACTTGAGAATCGAACTCTCAAATCGAGTATCTCAGAGGTCTTGATAAAATTAGAAGATTCATGAACATCACATCCGATCGTTACGTTGCTCTCCCATCCCTATCCAATTATCAAAGCTAACCTTATCACCATCATCATCAATGATATAACCCTCTAATCTTCCTATTGGTCCATAATAGAAGGTCGAAATAATACCAAGGTTTTTCTTGATCGGTTCACCACAAAGTGGTGTGAAGAAAAGATTTACTCGATCATAGGTATCAGTGATCTCCCATCTCTCTCTGAACCCATCAGGCCTGCTCATCTTCACTGGGGGCAAAAGGCTCATCTTCCCCTCATACCAGAGGCAGTTCTCATTATAACGCTCTGGATCTTGTACTTGATTATCGGTAAGATTGAAACCTATTAACTGTCCATTAGCATGGTTCAATGTGGTAAGCCAATCATAATGAGAGTGATAAGGATAATACCCCTTATGATCATCAATGATCACAGCAGTTTCTGCTTTTTTGAATTTTGAGATAGTTTCCCCTAATTTCAATGAACCGTATCCTACCATAAGTGCCTTATGGGAATAGAGAGGTCGATTCTTTCCTAGAGGATGTACTATAACAAGAGGATCCTGCTGATGAAGTGCATTGATCTTACCTTCACAAGCAGGTTGATCACTAGTCGCCTTAGCATAGAATCGAATAGAGAACAGGTTATTAGAAAGGTGGTTCTCTATTATGATTTGTAACGAATCACTCGTATACTTACAGACTGAATCCATCAAGCCCATAGGAACAGAGACTTTCTTTGCGAGAGTCTTATGGAAGTAACGGTA